>CAYTVK010000045.1:0-11669 GCA_964441725.1 uncultured Candidatus Bathyarchaeia archaeon
ATCGATTTTTGGAATATTTTTATAATTTCCGGGGGAAAAATAGTTAAGTCTAATGATTTCATATCATCTGATGCAATTTGAGTCAAGAAAAAAGAAAGACATTCGACGACCTAAAATCAGATATAATTGATAAAGATCTCTGCGTCAGCTGCGGAACATGTGAAGCAGTCTGCCCAGTAAACGTAATCGAGCTTCAAAATGGTGTACCAAAGCTTGTGGGGAAATGCATCGAGTGTGGCATCTGCTATGGAAACTGCCCTAGTGCAAGTTTCGATGAGCAAGAGATTGAGGAAAAAGTATTTGGTAGAACGAGACACGAGAATGAAAAACTAACAGGTATCTACCAAGAAGCATACATCGCACGAGCTACATCAGATGAAATCCATGAACACGCTCAGGATGGTGGAGTAGTTACAGCTTTATTAACACAGTTTCTCAATGATGGTGGAGATGGAGTAATAGTCGCAGGACTCGAAGAAAATAAAGTATGGGTACCCAAGCCCATAGTCGCCAAGAGCAGAGAAGAAATCATCAAAGCTGCTGGGACAAAATACACTCCAAGTCCAGCCATGGTTGGAGTTAAAAAAGCCATAAAGGATGAAAAACTCCAAAAAATAGCGGTAGTAGGAACTACCTGCCAGATGAGAGGACTGAGTTTAGCCACAATGGGTCCTCTTAGAAATAAAAAGTTCTCAGATGCAGCTGCTCTGAAAATAGGCTTGTTTTGCATGGAGAGTTTCACTTATGATAGCTTAATGAAGTATCTCAAGGATAATGATGTAGACCCAGGGAAAGTAACCAAGTTTGAGATAAAGAATGGGAGATTCTATGCTTGGGCAGGTGAAGAAAGACTACACAGGGCAAAGCTAGACCAAGTAAAACCGCTTATAAGAACTAGCTGTGAGCACTGTATAGACTTCGCTTCTGAGTTCTCTGATATATCAGTCGGAAACGTCGGGAGCCCCAAGGGATATTCTACAGTGATAGTGAGAAACGATAAAGGAAAACAAATATTTGAAGCAGCGATAAAAGCCGGACTCATCGAGGCAGAGCCTATATTGGACTTTGATAAAGGAGAGACCATGGTTCATAAACTGGCTGAGATGAAGAAAGAATCAAACCAGTAATCCTTTATCCGCTGCCCTTTTCACAAGCATATCAAGCATAGACTGTGGTAGTGGATCAGGTTCACCTACCAGCATAACATCATACTGAAGCTGAGCTAAAGACTCCAATATTTTAGCGTTCTGCGCCGCTTCCTCAATTGTCTTACCGATTGTGGTACTTCCATGATGAGGCATTAAACATGCAATATGCTCTTTCATAGCAGCCACCATGTTATCTGCAAGCTCCTCGGAACCAGGAGGCCCAAATTTAGATATAGGAACTCCTTTTGCTAAAGCAGGCGCACTGTACAAGTCTAGACCCATTGGAACTATCTCTCTCTTGATTATTGAGAGAATAGTGCAGTACTTTGGGTGAATATGAACAACTCCACCTGCCTCAGGCCACTGGAGGTATAGTTTTGTATGAAAAGGCGTCTCTATACTGGGTTTCGCTGTTCCCTTCAACACCTCTCGGGTATTGATGTCAACTAGTAGGAAATGCTCTGGTTCAAGATCACAGAACCGATAACCAGTGGGCTTTATCAAACATGTATCTGTTCCGGGAATTCTCGAACTGATATTTCCAGATGCATCATGGGTTAATCCATCAGCGTAAAGCTGTCTACCTATTTTTGCCAATCTTTCACGAAGCTGTTGTTCAATATCTGACAATGGAATCACATATGGAGACAGGGATATAGGATAAAAGCATACCACTACGGTCTGCCTAGTTTTTCCCTAGTAGACATCCATCTTCTATACTGAATATCATACTTTGCGGAGACATCTTTTCTAGGCTCATACACCTTTCCGGGTTTCACCATAACCTCAACGGCATCATCAACATTACTGTAATACCGCGTACTAAGGGAAGCAAGTATAGCTGTACCTACTGCAGAAGCGTCATGAACCAAAGGAACAGAGACAGGAATCCCGAGAACATCTGCCTGAATCTGCATCCAAAGCTCAGACCTTGAGTTACCCCCACAGAACTTCAACTCATCAAACTCAAATTTAGAGACATCTTGGAGCTGAGCCAGATTAGCCCTGACACCATACGAATTAGCCTCCATTATAGCTCTTGCCAACGTCGATACATTAAATCTATGATTACCAGTAATAGTAGGCTCAACCGGTAAGTCACCGAGTTTATCCATTGACCAATACTGGGGACCAGAATCAAACACGTGAGGCCCAAGATATGTCAAAACCCCTTCTGAGCCAACTGGAGCCTTTTCGGCTAACCTATTTATTTTAATATAATCTTGGTCATCGCTCAGGAACTCATCTCTAAGCCACCTGATCCCGCGCCCGGTATAACCTACGTTTGACTCAAGAATCCATTGATCCCTGAAAAGGTAGTTATTGGACCATATACGGCATTCAGGGTCAAAAACAGGTTTCCTCACTACCATTTGAACAGGAGTGGTCGTACCACCTACCGCCGCTACTTGACCCTTGAATGTACCCATTCCGAGTAAGCCACACTGAGTATCAGCTCCACCCATAATCACAGGAGTATCTTCTGGGATATCTGAAACGTCGTGATTCAAGGCTCCTAATAATTCACCATTCTGATACACATTGGGGAAAATATCTCTTGGAATACTAAGTGCATCAATTATTGGCCAATCCCATTCATATTTCGCGATATCGAAGAGACTGGTCTCACAGGCACTGCTTCCTTCGGTTGCAGTTTCTCCGCATAGCTTGAAGTTAACCCAGTCACTAATCATCAAAATAGTGGATACCTTGTCAAACAGACAGGGATTAGATTCCATCAACCAAGGTAGAATTGCCCCCGCCATCCAGTTGGGCACAGGCCAATGACCGGAGCTCTCATACATCTGTTTTCCATATTCATCAAGCACATTGTGTCCAAACTCTTCGGATTCATCTGATAAATTGTAGCTAATCTCGTTTCCTAATTCATCCAATAGAATAAACTCTTCACGCATACTCGTGCTACTGATCCCAAGTATATCCCCTTTAAAACCCAATGTCAACTCAGAAATTGCCTCGAGAACCATTCCCCACGCCTCATCGCATCTCCAAGAACTACGATCCCACAATCGTTCGGATCGAGTAATGATCGCTCCCTTTGGAGAAATAAGAAAAGCCTTCACACTACCTGAGCCAGCGTCAATAATAAGAAAGGCTTCTTGGATCAATGTTGTTACCTGCTCTGATTCAGTACAGCCTTGTTTGAGACATACATGGGTTGAATTGGTTCTCCCAGAAGATATCTGACTACCTGCTGAGCAACCTGTCTGTATCCACGCATCTCAGTATCTGGTGAACGACCAGCAGTATGAGGCGTCAACGTAATGTTATCGAGAGATATCAATGGATTATCTGGTTTAATCGGGTCTTCCTCCACCACATCTAATGCAGCTGAAGCTATTACACCGTTCTTCAGAGCATTGTAGAGAGCCTTCTCATCTATGATACTACCACGCGCAGAATTAATCAGAACAGCAGTCTTTTTCATTTTAACGAAAGCTTCTGCATTTATCATATGACGCGTCTCGGATGAGAGCCCAGCGTGTATTGAAATGAAATCAGAGGTTCCCAAGACGGCATCAAGGTCAACTGATTCACAGCCCTCATCCAAGAGTATCTTGGCATCAATGTATGGATCATATACGATAACCTTCATATCAAACGCCTTGGCCCTTTTCGCGACCCTGCTCCCCACCTGACCATAACCGATCAATCCAAGTACCTTACCATTAGCCTCCATCCACTCAAAGGAACCAAGATAATTAGAGCGTCCAATATCACCTAGTTTCTCAAAATACTCCCCAGTCTTGATCTCCTTATTATTTCGGGCAATATGCCTCATCTCACAGAGAATATAACCCATAGTCTGATCCGCCACAGACTCCGCGTTTCTCCCGACGGCCTTCAAAACCATGATTCCCTTCTCAGTGGCAGAGTCTTGATCAACATTCACAGGCCCACCGCGTGATATACCGATCACTTTCAGATTCCGTGATGCCTCCATTATATCACTGGTAAAAGGCGCATAACCAGAAACTACGACCTCACATCCTTTGATAACCTCTTTAATCGCCTCAGGGTTTCCATATGCTTCCTTCACTTTATCAACTACATCTGTTGACCACCTGTATGAGCCCTCAGTGTTCTCAACATAGACAAACTTATGATCATTCAACTCATTCCCCATAGCCTCATCGAAAGCAGTACGCCACATATACTCAGCGTCCTCCCTCATCCACGTATCATAAAGAACCAGTATCTTTGCCAAATTGAATCGAGTATGCTGTACTCTGCAAAGTAATATGAGTTTCTTAAAAAGAAAGAGAAAAGGCTACTTTTTCATTGCCCCAAAGTAGACGGCAACAACGACACTAATTAGAGCAACAACAATTGCAGCATACATCATGGTTCTGGTAGTTCCTTGACTAGCCTGCAGAGCAGTATAGTCCGCACTTAGAGCATCGTATTTATCTTGAAGCTGCTGATAACCGGAGCTTGTTCCGACCTGGGCCTGCAGCGCAGTATAGGACGCCTGCAATGAATCTATCTGAGCCTTGAGGGCAGCGTTCTGAGCTAATAGGGAGTCTTTTTCATCTATTATGCTTTTGATCTGACCCTGTATACTTTGCACATTCGCTATGAGCTGTGCATAATCAATTATCTGGAACTCGGTGTCAAGTTTAAGCTCATGATCAATATACAATGAGGCAGTCCAGACGCCTAACTTATTTTTAGCAGTTGTCTGAGCAATATTTATGGAGTCAAAAAGGATACCCCAAGACTCCCCAGATTTTTCCACGACATCTACCGCAGTAGACCTGAATTGATTTCCATCGGGGTCAGTCCAAACTACCCTATATTCGACGCTTGCAGGATTCTGTATCTGTACCCATAAGCCGATTTTTTCAGTGTACTGGAACACAGTGCTGCCCACTCCTAATGGTTGAAGGGCTGAGTCATAGCCATAGCACATGGTCGAGTCTTGGATGGTTTGTGCTTGTGTGGTTGATACGCTGATCATTAGCGTGGTTAGAGCTAGCAATGCGATTATACTGAGCTTTTGTTTGTTCATGCTTCATTGATACTCGTTTTCTTTTAATAAAGTTATTTTCATTTCTTGAAGATAACCCGTAAGATTTTCAGAAAAAATAACTTAATTTAACCTGAAAATGAATACGAGACAATAATCAAATTTATCTTATTAAATTTATGATAAATATCGTTTCAAATATCTGAGACAAATTAATAATTTTATTTAAAACGAATTAGATATAATTCTTTACAACATCAAGGATTTTTATAGCTACCTCATATTTACTGGTCAATTTAACTTGTTTCACTGTTTTCTCAGAGTTGATGATGAAAACCTCGTTCGTATCTGTCCCGAAGCCGGTTTTCTCCCTTGCCACATCATTAGCAACGATGAGGTCCATTCCCGCGCCAATCATCCGATCATATGCTCTCTGTATCAGCTCATCATCCGTCAAACTGTACTCTGCTTTGAAACCCACAAGGAAAATATCCGAGTCTATCTTTTTGACATTCTCAACCACCTTTGGTAATGGTTTTAGATGTATCGTCCATTCATTCTTTCCAGAAGGTGTTTTCTCCATTATACGATCGGGTAATCCGTAATCCGCTGCTGCTGCAGATAATATAGCTGCGTCGTATTTTTTCTCTGATAATTCATTTTTTACGGCCTCAAGCATCTCTTCTGTGCTCAGTATGTTTATTGTTTTTACATCGGATGGTGGTTTCGCGGTTCCGGGGCCATAGATTATTGTTACTTCTGCTCCTCGATCTACTGCGTTTTGTGCGATTGCTACCCCCATCTTCCCTGAGCTTGGATTCGTTATATATCTGAATGCATCTAGGTAGGCGCGGGTTGGCCCTGCGGTTACTAGAATGCGTTTTCCCGTTAGATCTTTCTTGACAGTGAGTCTTGTTACCACAGCGTGAACGATTTCTTCTGTGTCAGGGATCTTTGCTTTTCCTTCCTCGAATCTAGGCATGAGAACCTGTATACCTATTCGTTGGAGTTTTTCGATGTTTTCGATGACGATAGGATGCTTGTACATTGACGCATGCATGGCTGGGGCGATGATTACTGGTATTCCAGTTCCGATGCCCGTTGTTAGTGTGGTTGTTACGGGTGTGTCGTCTATTCCTGCGACTACTTTTCCTATGGTGTTTGCCGTCGAGGGAGCTACAAGTATGAGGTCGGCGTGATTTGGGTGTTCTCCTGCATAGTTGACGTGTTCTATTTGTCCTGTGAGTTCTGTTATAACTGGGTTTCCTGTTGCCCACTCCACCATGTCTGGGTGTATTATTTGTTGGGAGGCTTTGGTCATTACTGCGTATACGTCTGCTCCTCTTCGCATGAGTTCGCGGGCTATCTCTGTGCTCTTGATGGCTGCCACGCTGCCCGTGATGCAGAGTATGATTTTTTTGTTTTCTAGTTCGTTGGTTTTTGTTCCTATGATTTCTTTTGATGTGTGTTGCCCGAACGCCATTTTCATTCATGGCTAGGCTGGTGGTTGTGTTTTTAAGGTTTGTTAGAAATATTTGAGTCTAGGATTCCTCTAGTTTTTCCTCTATTTCTTCTAGGCGTTCGTCTATCGCTTCGAATTTTTCTTCTATGGTTTCTATCTTGTCTATTATTCCGCGTATCTCGATTTCTAGGTCTTGTATTTTTTGTTCTAGACTCATGTGTATCGGATTTGGATTAATTGACTTTATTTATAAATTTTAGGGGGTTTTGTGGGCTTCTTTGATTAGTTGTGTGTACCAGTCTGTGTCTCCTTTGATGTATTCCTCTACGTTGATGGTCATGGGTTTTCCGTCGTCTTTGAGGAGTATGACTTGTTTGATTTGGCTGTTTATTATTTTGCGTTGGCAGCGTTGGCATGGTAGTGCTAGTGTGTGTTTTCCTTCTTCTGTTAGTCCTGCGATGTATAGTGTTGCGTCTATTCTGTCTGCTCTATTGCTGTTTATGATGGCGTTTTCTTCTGCGTGTACTGCGGGGCAGTAGTCGTATGCCATTCCTTGGGGGCTTTGCATGATGTTTTTTATGCAGCCTATTTCGCTGCAGTTGATTACGCCGCGGGCGTTTCCGTTGTAGCCTGTGCCGATTATGGTGTTGTCTTTGACTATTACTGCGCCGAATTTTCGTCTGAGGCATGTGCTTCGTTTGGCGACTGCCAGTGCGATGTCTAGGAAGTACATGGTTTTGTCAGGGCGTTCCATATTGGTGTAGATGTGTTGGTAGTTTTTCTTGTTTTCCCCCGAGGGGATATGTTTTTCATCTTTGGGGTGTCTTTGTTGGTGGCGGGCGATGATATCTTTGCCCTTCTGATTTGTGATGATGATCTTGAGTATGGAGCCCGCTACCTGTGGTAATGGTGGGCGGTAACTTGGTGCTTTTTTTTCTCTGGGGTGTTACTTGGTGGGAAGGTTTCTTATCGTTGGTGTGGGGTTTTATTGGTGGTGAATTAGATTGCCGTGGGTTACAGTTCAGTGGTATAAGGGTAGGGATAATGAGACTAAGGATAGGGTTGCTGAGTTGGTGACGAAGGCTGTCAGTGATGGCTGTGGTTGTCCGGCTAGTGCTGTTTCTGTTGTCTTTATCGATATTGATAAGCGTGAGTGGTATAGCGGCGGGGTTCCTGCCTCTAAGAAGTAGTTCTCTTCTTTTTAACTAGTTTTTTTATTGTTTTTGGTTCTAATGCTTCTTGATCGTGTTTTTTGTGTTCGGGTAAGTTATTTAACCTCTGTTGACAGTTAGGGTTCAAGGAGTCGTGTTTAATTTGACTGAATCTATGAGTTTGCCTCTGCGTAGTCAAGTACCTGTTGATGAGACTTGGGATCTTGAGAGTGTTTTCGCAACACCCGATGACTGGGAAGCAGGCGGTAGGGAGCTCACGGAGATGATTTCTCGGGTTGCCGAGTATCAGGGGAGGATAAAGGAGGGACCGGAGAAGCTGATGGCATATCTTGGTCTCTTTGGGGAGGTAGGTACGCTTGCGGGTAAGATACGTAACTATGCCAGTAACTATTACTCGGTTGATACTACGAATCAGGGTAACGGATCCCGTCTTGGGCAGGCGCGAAGTTTTTTATCTAGTTTGGGTGCTTCCTCCGCGTTTTTTGAGCCTGAGCTTATGGAGATAGGCTTGGATGTGGTTGATGACTGGGTGAGATCAACGCCAGATTTAGCCTACTTCCGCCACGGAGTGGATAAGTTACGCCGTAAACAAGCCCATGTGCGTAGCGGTGAGGTGGAGGAGGCGCTAGCCATGACCGCTGACCCCTTCGGGGGACCATCGACAATCTATGGGGCGCTTAATAACGCTGACCTAGAGTTTAAACCGGCTGTATCATCTAAAGGCGCTAGGGTTGAGGTTGGTCAGGCGAGCATAGGGGGATTGCTAACTGACACCGATAGGGAGACGCGTCGCACCGCGTGGGAGAACTATAATGATGGTTACATTGCTTACAAGAACACCCTTGCAGCTATTTACATCTCACAGATAAAACAGGATGTCTTCAACGCTAGAACCCATAACTATGAGACAAGCCTCCACGCCTCACTTGGGCCTAACAATGTCCCTGTGGAGGTGTATCATAACCTCTTGAAGGTATTTCAGAAGAATCTGCCGACATGGCATCGTTACTGGAGGCTACGCAGGGAACTCATGAATGTGGACACCTTCCATGTGTATGATATCAAAGCCCCGTTGACCACTGACAAACCCTATGTGCCCTTTAAGCAGGCGGTTGACTGGATCTGCGAGGGCTTGGCGCCCATTGGAGATGAATGCGTTGAGGTTGTCCGTAAGGGTTGTTTGGAGCAGCGTTGGGTTGACCGTGTACGTAATAAGGGTAAGCGTCAGGGAGCCTTCACCAGTGGCACGGCTGGTACATATCCATTTATCATGATGTCTTGGGCTGATGATCTCTTCAGCTTGAGTACTCTTGCTCATGAGTTGGGTCATGCGCTTCACTCGTATTACTCGTGGATGACTCAGCCTTTCATCTATGGGCGGTATTCGCTGTTTGAGGCTGAGGTGGCTAGCAACTTTAACCAGGCTGTTGTCCGCGACTACTTGTTCCGTACTCAACCTGACAGGGATTTCCAGATAGCGTTGATAGAGGAAGCCATGTCCAACTTCCACAGATACTTTTTCATCATGCCGACACTTGCCCGGTTTGAGCTTGAGGCTCATACTAGGGTTGAGGAGGAAAAGCCGTTGAGCGCTGATACTTTAATCGGTTTGATGGCTAACCTCTTCAAGGAGGGATACGGTGATGAGGTTGATTTTGACCATGATCGTATCGGTATCACTTGGGCGCAGTTCGGGCACATGTACATGAATTTCTACGTCTATCAGTACACCACGGGCATCTCGGGGGCACATGCACTAGCGAAGCCCATTGTTGCTGGGGACAAAGAAGCTGTTGAGCGATATCATGGGTTCTTGAAGGCTGGTGGTTCCCGTTATCCAACTGAAAACCTGAAGCAGACTGGAGTTGATCTGACGAAGCCTGAGCCTGTTGAGAGTGCCTTCAATTATCTTGCTGGTCTTGTGGATAGGCTGGAGGCGTTGCTCAGTTAAGAGAAGCCTCCTATTTTTTTTATTTGAATAAAGGCCGCTTTTTAGATTTTTTATTAAAAGGAGGATGAGTTTTTCATTGATGTTTAGAAGATTCGGATTCCACTCTGTCTTGCGTGTTCTAAATCTGTTTCATCCCATGATCCGAAATGATTTGACGCTAACTTGAGGTACTCTATTTTGCAAGGGTCTTTTCCCTCAAGAGCTGCTACGAATGCATCAAGTGTTACGCAGTCTTCGCTTCCTAAGAGTAAGCCTTGATTTTTTGCAGTCTTTGGTTTTATCGCTTCTTCAGGGACTCGCCCAATAGATGCTGTTAACACAGCGTCAACCATTCCCTTGACGTTGAAGATTGAGTGATATATCGTATTGATATCTACGATGCTCTGAGCCAGTTTGCTATCATTCTTTCCATGAAAGTTTCCCCTTCTCGGGCCGGGTATCATTCCGAAGAGGTTCTTAAGTGAGAGGCTCACGACGATGGGTTCATGATTTAGTCTATACTTTGCTAGACTCAGGAATGTGCCTTCTCGCATATCGTATAGTCTTGTGGGTACTTGGGAGTACATTTCCTCAAACTGAACTGGTTGGTGTTTATCGGTGGCTTTCTTGATGACTTCTGGTTCAACGGTGCGCTTGGCCCATACCTCCTCTGTGACATTCAGGTACTCGACACCATGCTTCTTCAGTACGCTTCCTATACCCGATGTATCAAGGAACCATTGGTCGCTTTTCCTTAGATCATTTTTCCTAATAGACCCCATGCCCTTACCCATGAAGGCATCCTGTGTTCTAGCCCATCCGTAGCTTTCTACTATGATAGATTCGCCGTCTATTGCGGATAGAACGCCATCAATGACCGCGGCTTCGGTGAAGTTGTTGATTGTCCCCCAATTTGGTTTGATGATGACTGGTGGCTTTAGATTCAGTTCAGCGATTACATCTGCGTATATTGTGGGATCGGAGGAATGTTCCATGATTATTTTACCGTATCTCAAGTTGTTCCAACCTATTTTTTCAAGTTAAAATATGTTTTCAATAATATAGATTTGGGTAGATAGGTATTTCTCAATATTTTCTAGGAGTTCATCCATCTTATTGCATTATAAGAGCTATTCTGGTAGTGTCTTCGTGGGTTTATTCTAAGATTGTTTAAAGAAAAAATTTTGAAGATTATTACTTCAATTCTTTTTCCAGATCTTTAATGACTGACTCTTTCCCAACGAGTCCAACATATGGGCCGAAACGTGGTCCTCGTGGCTGTCCTAGTAGAATCTGATAGACTACCGAGAAGATGTCTCGTGCTTTCAGGTTGTGGGCTTTAGCTGCATTAAATATTGCCGCCTGATATTCATCGTCGTTTGTGGCGTTTTCCAGTTCCGTTATTATTGTCTGTATTACCATTCGATCAGTGTCCGATAACACGATGGGTTCATGTTCTTCTTCAACGATGTCTTCTACCCAGCTAAGGACCATCTGAATACGCTCATCCAGCCCGTTTCTGGTCTCATTCAGGAACTCATATTCTCCCAGTTTAGTCTTCATGAACTCCACCTCGTTTCCTGGGGGAGCCACTTTGGCTAGGTTAATCATTACATTGTACGGGATGTGCACTTGGGGCTCATTTGGTGGGTTGAGTAAATGGGCGTACTCGTATAATCCGGCCAGCTTGTAGTATTCGAGTTCGTCTTTTACCTTCTTCTTGCCGAAGTAGACATCTTCAAGCTCATCCAGTTCATCCATATGTACTGGTATGTCTTCAACTGAGCCGCTTTTTGTGCCAACGAATCGTTTGTAGATAAGTAGGTTGAGGCTCTCTTTGCTGCCATACCGGTACCAGACTTGTGGCGTGAAGACGTTGCCTGCGGATTTGCTTATTTTTTTGCCTCCGCGATCCACGAACATCTCGTACTGTACGTGCATGGGTGGCTCCCAGTCAAATATCTCC
>CAYTVK010000046.1:0-11487 GCA_964441725.1 uncultured Candidatus Bathyarchaeia archaeon
CCTTTGAGATCGATTACCTTTGTATCTTCATCGATTAGAGTGTTGATTTTCTTGTTGGTTCCCACTTTGAGTATTCTACCGTACTTGAACGCGGTAGCCTCTGCAATGGTTTCACCCTCATCCATTGTGACTATTTTTCCATTAATTAACGCGGTATCAGCCTTCATACACAAACCTTCCCATGATAATCTGCTCTAATCCTAAATATTATATTCCCACAAACAGATGGCTCCCCATGTCAAAACACGATGAAATCCGCGAGATGGAGAAGAAATATGTTTACGGTACATGGCGGTACGAGAACACTTGGAATCCGGTTATTATCGATTCGGGGGAGGGCTGCTATGTCACTGATGTTGATGGAAAGAGGTACTTTGATTTCTCATCACAGCTAATGTGCAGCAACCTAGGCCACAGCAATCAGGCTATAAAGCAGGCTATAATGGAGCAGGCGAAGAAACTCTGCTTCGTTGCGCCGGGCTTTGGAACAGAGGCCGCAGCTACTTTAGGGAAACTTTTGGCTGAGATCACTCCTGAGCCCTTATGCAAGAGCTATCTTACAAACGGGGGGGCAGAGGCAAATGAAGCAGCCTTACAGATCGCGCGACTCTATACGAGGAGAGGTAAATTCATCAGTAGGTACAGGTCATATCATGGTTCCAGCAGCGGAGCAATTGCCCTAACAGGTGATCCTCGTACTCATAACGCGGTGGGTATGGCTGGGGTTATACGTGCACCGGATTGTTACTGCTACAGGTGCCCATTTAGGTTAGAGTATCCCGGATGTGGGATTCAGTGCGCCGAGTACATTGACGAGATAATAAAAATGGAGCGTCCAAGCCAGGTAGCCGGCGTGGTCATAGAACCCATTGTGGGAAGTAACGGTATCCTGGTGCCTACGGATGAGTATGTTCCGAGGCTCCGCGAGATATGTGACGATAACGATGTACTGTTGATTGATGACGAGGTTATGGCTGGGTTCGGTAGAACGGGTAAGCTCTTCTGCATCGAGCACTGGGGCGTAGTCCCAGACATCATGACGATGGCCAAGGGAATCTCAGGAGCATATCTCCCAGTTGGCGCGACAATTACCAGCAAGAAGATAGCCGACTACTTTGATGAACCCGGAAATCTCTTCAGTCATGGACAGACCTACGCGATGCACCCCATGGGGTGCGCTGCCTCAGTAGCCGCCATCAAAGAGTACAAGGAGAAGAAGATCGTTGAAAACGCAGCGAAGATGGGAAAAGTCTTGGGCAAGCGGCTAAATGAGCTGAAAGAAGACCATGAATCCGTTGGCGATGTACGTGGGAAAGGCTTATTCTGGGGCGTGGAACTTGTCAAGAACCGTGATACAAAGGAGCCTTTCGCTGAGAGGAAGGATAAATTCGATGCGACTATGCAAAACCGAGTCTGTGGAGAGATGATGAAGAACGGCGTCTACTTGGGGAACGTTATTAATACATTCATAGTTGCTCCACCTCTCATTGTAACTGAGAAAGAGATCAATGACGCCGTCGATGTTTTCAGTGAGGCATTGAGGATAGCGGACAAGGAGACAAAATAGTCTCAAGCAATCTCTCTTAGTTTATCTATGTTTTTATTTTTCCTTTTTACAAGTCGCTCGAATGTCTCAGGAACATCTGGCAGCAACTTACTGCTGCTTGAGGCTGCGTCCACGCAGAACTTGATGACCGTTTCCTCATTCTCTATCATGGTCTTTACAGCTTCAGCCAAGTCTCCCGCTGGCTCCATCAGTTTGTAGTTATCAGCGTCTATTGGATCTGCCAGAAAACCCACCTCAAACGCATCTGTTACCCCTTCACGGTAAGCGCGTTGAGCCATCTCTATGTGTTTGATGCTATCTTTTTCCAGTTTCTTGAAGCTGTCACTGTACTCCGGATACCTTTTTGATAAAGATGAGTAGAACTCAGCCTGTTTTTTCTCGATGACTTTGTGATGACTTAGGAGCTGACTTGTAGTCTTCAGCACCTAGGGCCACCGCTGGATTACTACCTTGTTCTCGGTGAAGAAGTCTACAGCGTCTCTGCCCTGTCCATGGAGGTCGCCAAAGAAGCTGTCCTTCATACCACTGAATGGGAAGAAAGCCATTGGAGCAGCTGTCCCTATGTTGACTCCTATGTTTCCGCATTTTACATCGTACTGGAAGATTCTTCCATTCTTGCCGCTGTTTGTGAAGATGCTTGCAGCGTTACCATAGACTGATTTGTTCACTGTCTCAACTGCTTCATCCAGATCATGAACCCGCATGACGCTCATCACTGGGCCGAATATCTCCTCTTTAGCGATGGTCATATCCGATGAGACTCCTTCAAAGATCGATGGACCGAGGAAACATTTCTCTGGGTATCCTGAGGAACTGAATTTTCTTCCATCCATAACAAGTTTCGCTCCCTCCTCGATGCCTTTCTCGATGTAACCGAGTACTCTTTTCTTTCTATGCTCTGCTTGAAGCGGCCCCATCTGGATGCCTTCCTCTAATCCATAGCCTATCTTGATCTTGCTTGTAGCTTCCTTAATCTTTGATAACGTTTCGTTTACCCATTCATCATCGTCTCCAACCATAACTAGGTTAGCTCCAGCTAGACACCTCTGCCCCGTGTTTCCGAAGAAGCTGGATAATAGAGACGGCACTGTGGACTCTATGTCCGCGTCAGGCATCACAACTAGATGATTTTTTGCTCCACACTGGGCCTGTACACGTTTACCCTTTGCCGCAGCTCCTTTGTATACTATATCTCTGCCTATCTGGGTTGAACCTACGAAACTTATTCCCTTAATCTCTGGGTTCTCGATGATTTCCTTAACGGGCTCCACATTTCCATGCACCATGTTGATGACACCCGGTGGGAATCCCGCCTCATCAACCAACTCCATGAACTTCACCATACTGAGAGGCGTCCAAGGACTAGGCTTGATGATGTAGGTGTTTCCTGTGGCAACTGCTGTTGGGGCAAACCAGAGAGGAACCATGAATGGGAAGTTAAATGGAGCGATGCATGCAAACACGCCCAGAGGCTGTTTGATGAGAATTTCATCTATCTCTCGACTAATATCCTCAAGATTGTACCCCATCATCAGGCTTGGAATACCCGCGGCAACCTCAACATTCTCAATCCCCCGTCGAACCTCTCCACGAGACTCATCAATGATTTTACCATGTTCCATGGTACAAACCCGTGAAATGGTCTCAAAGTTTTCCTCCAGCAACTCTTTGAGTCTGAAGAAGTATCTTGCACGTGTCAGAGGAGTGGTCCTTCGCCAGCTTGAGAAGGCCTCTGTAGCCGCCTCTACCGCTGCCTTGATGTCTTCTGCTGTGCCTTCAGGTATCTCTGCTATTTTTCTTTGTGTAGCTGGGTTGATTATGTCTCGTTTCTCACTGGACTCTGATTCAACCCAGTCGCCATCAATATAGTTCTGTGCCTTCACTACACCTTTTAGGGGTTCTTCTAAAACTACCAATATCTTCACCGCATGAGCCAATACTTGGCCTTGACGTTATCATTTAACGCCAAGCAATATATAACAAGAACCAGTGAACTGGAAATAATTAGACCATTATAGAGAAGAAAATCCCCAAGAAAAGAGGGGAATTACTCCTCTGCATCTATTTGTACTAATGCTTCATTACTGATCTTCTGGAGTTCTTGATTAAACTCTCGTTTGAGATTTATGATGTCTGTCTCCAGATTAACTACTTCAGATATCTTACCCTTGTCTCTTTTTACCTTAGCCAAGTCTAATTGCTTCTGAGTAATTGTTTTTCCTATTTCTATCACTTTTTCTTCGCTCATTTTTTATCACCCTTGTTTGGATTAGAAACTATTTTCCCGAGAAGACGTGAAACCAATCTCTGTGACCAGTTTTCCTTCAAAGGATCATTGTTGCTCTTATCCATTTTTGAGGTTCATCCCTCACCTTGCGCGATTGATGCTGAGTTGAAAATCATTTCTTTTCCTAATAAGCGCAAAAAGCGAGTAAAAATACATTATAATTGCTATAATTCATTGTATTACAGTTAAACTCGAAAAGCATTGACCTTATTTAAATAAAAACATAAAAACGCTGTTACCTGTGTTTTTAACTGGTTTTATAGCTTATCCGATAAAAAAAGTACAAGAATATGTGGAGATCAACACCTCGTGAGATAAACAAGGTTTAATATATGGAGCTTAGTCACAGAAGGCACTAAAATAAGTGAGGGTTTTAGCCTGAGCAACACTCTGAAAGAAATATCCCGTTTCTATCATGATGTCTCAAAAGACCTCAAAGTAATATTTCTCAGATCCAGCGTAGCAAACTTCGTAGTTAACCTAAACCCCTACAACTCTATATTCATCGTAGCCATAGGCGCCACAGGAACTCAACTAGGCTTACTTACCTCCCTTAGCCTAGCCCTTACAGCAATTTCCTCGATAGCAACTGGCTGGCTCTCAGATCAAATAAACAGAAAGAAAATGTTTCTCATCGGCGCAGTAGTTGGTATCCTTGTTCCCTTAACTTATTATTTTGCTGATAATCTTCTATTGCTAATACCTGCTTTCATATTCGCTGGCATCTCCGACGGTATGGTATCTCCACCATGGATCGCTATGTATGCGAACAGTATAAAGAATGAGCACCGGGGGCCATCTATGGATTAGCAAACATATTCATACTAACTCCAACCTTATTCGCTGCTCTTATCGGAGGACAGATTGTAAACCATTATGGTGGATTAACAGCAGAGGGCATCCGACCCATCTATTTAGTGCAGCTAATCCTACTAGTCGCTGCATGGCTATCAGTATCATGGAAGCTAAGCGACAGAATACCGAGTCAATTTGAGAGAAAAATCAGTCTCTCGACAATGATTAAGGACTATAAAATTGTTCTCAAGAGAAAAGGAGTTCAAGTATGGGTCGGGATGAAGAGCCTCGGTAGCATTAGTATAGGATTAGCGGGGCCATTCTGGATGCTATTTGCAGCGGTGGTTCAAGGCGCATCGGCGATCACCATCTCTTACATGGTAACCGCGAGAAGCCTTGTGAACATACTCACATCCCCTCTGTCAGGTAGATTAACTGATAACATCGGCAGGAAGTGGATGATAATCTATGGGCGGATAATAATGTACATAGCTACAATCATATTCCTCGTTCTTGGTCGTAGCGATATATTCCTAATAATCGCATGGATATTGATGGGATTCAGCGACAGCACGGGTGTCGCTTGGCAGGCTCAAGAAGCTGAACTAGTTAATCACACCCAGCGCGCTAGAATGACTGCACTAAGCGTATCCGCATTCAATCTTCTCGCAGTACCCGCTTCAATACTTGGAGGATGGTTATGGGACAGCGTTAATCCACTTGCTCCCTTCATTGTAATGGTCGTAATAGATGGATGCATCAGGATGCCTATTGTTTACAAGTATGTACCAGACAGCAAATCCCTTTCACAGGAAGTAGAACCCGAAGAAGCAAATATCTAAGATATATAGCACTAACTAGTCTCAACACTCCATACAGTTAAAACCCATTAAACCCTAAAAACAACCCATAGAGGCATATCCATGCAACTCCACGAACTCAAAGAGATAACAGACCAAATACTAGACAGAATACAAACCTACTTCGTAGGAGACCGCCTCCTTCTCCAAAAAGTACTGGCAGCAAGCCTCGCAAACGGGCACATCTTATTTGAGGACAATCCTGGCCTCGGAAAAACCCTCCTAGCTAAGGTGTACGCCAAGACAACGGGCTGTGAATGGGGCAGAATCCAGTTTACACCAGACCTCATGCCATCAGATATTACAGGAACAAAGGTCTGGCGAATGAACACGGGGGAGTTCAACCTAGAAAAAGGACCAGTGTTTACACACATACTTCTCGCGGATGAGATAAACAGGAGCCCTCCGAAGGTACAATCAGCCCTGCTTGAGTGCATGGAGGAGCGACAGGTAACCATCGAAGGTGAAACCCATCGCCTTGAACGCCCCTTCTTCGTCTTAGCAACACAGAACCCCATCGAGTTAGAGGGCACATATCCTCTACCAGAGGCCCAGTTGGATCGGTTTCTTATAAAGCTCTCAACAGGCTACGTGGCGACGGAGGACGCGGAAGCCCAGATACTCAAACGCCGATCAGCGTGGGGCCAAGATGATCCAACTGACCAGATTCAGAGCGTTACAGATCAAAACACCTTCCGAGAGATTCAGGACTTTATCGAACGAGAGATCTACGTGGAGGACCAAATCTACCTATACATCTCTAGAATTGTACGGGCCACAAGGGAAAGCCCATATGTAGAAGTAGGAGCAAGCCCCAGAGGGGGCCTCAGCCTATTCAAGATATCCAAGTCTAACGCGGCTATAAGTGGCAGAGACTACGTGATTCCAGATGATGTAAAATTATATGCTGTGAACGCTCTCGCCCACAGACTAATAATGAAGCTGGAGTACGCCTTGGAAGACAAGATAACTCCACGCAGCATAATAGAAGGAGTGCTTGAACAGATAGAAGCCCCTAAAGAGATAATGCGCAGGTAAACGAGTTGTTGACAGGTGACCCCCTGAAACTAGTGGTAAGCGCCCTAGGATTCATACTCATGGGCATGTTAACAGGGAACACCATACTACTCTGCATAGGACTGATATCCCTCGTATTCATCTACTCTGCCCTTGAGCTTCAGAGTCCTACAAATCTGCAGTACCTTCCCCCACCAGAGTCAATAATCGCATACGTCGATGATGAACTAGAGATCACACATCAAGTAACCGTGGAAAAGGGCTTAGGCCTCGTCACTCTAGGACAGACGCTGCCTCCTTATTTCGGCCTCATAGAAGGCAATAATATTCAAGCATACTGGGTTCAGAAACCGAATCAAATCCTTGAACTCAGCTATAAGATCAAATGCACGAGAAGAGGCGCATATCACCTAGATCATCTAAACTGGGAAACAAGACACCCTCTGCAGCTAAAGCCAACAGAAAAAGGCGTTTTTCCGGGGCAGCTCGAATTAATAGTTAAGCCCAGAAGCTTAACGGCGAAACGCATACGTCAACAGAAAATATTCACAAGAATCCCGATGCCTGCAGAGTCCAAGGTCAGGATCGGTGTACCTACAACTGACTTCAAAGAACTCAGGGAATATAATACGGGTGACAGCTACAAGCAGATTAACTGGAAGGCCACGGCACGCAAATTAATGGCTCCCAACTCAAAGCCATCAGTAAATGAATATGAGCGAGAGGGCAGAAGAGTCGTCTTCATATTTCTGGACGCCAGCAAGGCTCTCGGATTGGGAACCAGCCTCAAGAATAGCTTTGAATACGCAGTGCAGGCTACTCTTGGGCTAAGCGAGTTCTACCTGACAAGACAATGCATGGTGGGACTTAGTTTATTCAACAGCAACAACCTAGAGCCAGAGCATAGGAGAAAGCCCAGTCAAGAAAAGTCGCTGCAATATCACCTTTTTCCCGAGAGCGGTAAGGTGCAGCAGTACAAAATACATAGACTGCTTCTGGATACAGAAATAGGTGCAACAGATAACGGCATTGTTGAAGCAGCAGACCTGATGAAGGGTTACATTCGTGGAACTAATCCCCTCTTCATAGTTGTAACTAGGCTCCATGATGAGAACCAGCAAAACATAATCAACGGTCTGCTGGAACTCCGAAAATACAGCAGAAAGAGCCAGAATATGAAAAACATCATGCTCATCAATGTAAGCGGCTATAATCTATCAATAAAGAAACGAGGCGACAAGACCGCCGCCGAGATTCTTCAACACTACGAGAATGCTCAACTTAATACTCTGCGACGCTTCGGAGTGACAGCGGTTAACTGGGACCCATCAGAGCAGACTATTACAGAGGTGCTGTTAAAGCAGGTGAAGCAGAGATGAGCCAAAACCAGACAACAATCAGGCTCTATGAAGCGTTGATTACAATACTCGGCAGTTATCTTGCTATCAGTAGCTTCTTTAACTCATCACTCTACAAAACTATAGCCTCTGGACTATCCATGCTACTCAGACTATTCCACATCCAGACCCTCAGCAGTCAACAGATAACCACAATCATACCTCTTCTCGTCACCCTATTCGTATCCCTGCTGATAGTATATGACTACATAATGGGCAAACCAGACAACATAATCAACATCTATCAGCTCAATCTGCTGCTCATAACACCCGAGATACTCAGCTACAATAAACTGGACTGGCTGAACCTCATACAAAAACCTCAGATACTTGAACCGACCCGAGGCTCAGCTATCATCTACTTTTCAGGAGCAGTAATACTGTTAGGCTATCTCTCCCTATACTTCATCTCAATTAGCCGAAAGACAAGCCACGAACTAACAACACGTGGAGTGGAACCCACCCGAATAAACGAGATATTCATAAGACAATCCACATTATCCATTAATCTAACAGCGGCTGCTACTTTGGTCTCCTCAGTAGTTTTTCTATCAATAGAGCCATTGGATATTCTTATACAAACAATATTTGGACAACAACCTTACAACTACCTCGCTTACGGTGTACCCGGAGCAGCATTACTGCTATTTTCTCTCTGGTTTTACCTACGAGAACAGGGAAAAATTGAAGAAAACTAGGATTCGAGGCTATTCAAAGCCTCAGCTAGAGTCTCTTTCATACGGGCGATTGTGTCGCTAGTGACTCCTTCTACATCAAGTTCGCTGTAGTTAGATTCAGACATAGTTTTCAGTTCCTCAACCTCCTCATCCGGGATAAGGCCCGTGAGATTTATGACATACTGGATGCTGCCTCTAGTATTCTTGATCTCATTATCCAAGTTCTCGATATCCCATTTGTAGGCTGGGGCCTTGACGTTGTACTCCTCCTCGCTCGCGTCGCCAATGTTTTTTCGTATATCCAATAGCTCAAAGTCTTTGCGGGCTGTGACGAGTTCATCCTCCATGCGGTCAATGTCTGCCTTGAAGCGTCTGATTATCTCATCTCTCCTACCGACCCAGAGTCTGCCTTGTTCAACGTAGCTGTCGAAGAGTTTCTTGAATGTCTCTTCCTTTACCTGGTTCTCACGGAGCAGGCGCACTAGTCTGATCTTCAGTGTTATGTTCTTGGCCAGGTTTTCCATCACCTCTTTTGTTAGAGGGTCTGGCGCAAATTCGATCTTTATCTCATCCATCATGTATGATTCACGTTCCTCGGGGGTGAAGATATCTGTCTCAACCTCGGGTTCATAGACTGGTTCCTCTTGCACCGGTTCTTCTTCAGGTTCCTCATTTTCATCCATTAGTTCTTCCATCTCCTCCTCTGGCTCAGGAACTGGTTCTTCAATTTCTGGTTCCGGTTCCTCTTCCACGATTATCTCTGTCTCAATCTCTGGCTCCGGCTCAGGGATCGGTTCCTCCACAAGTTCTTCTTCTTCGGGCTCTGGCATTGGTTCAGGCTCTGCTATTGGTTTAACAGGTTCCGGTTGATCTATTTCGACGCTCATATCTACTTCTTCAACTGGTTCTGGTTCAGCCTCTTGTTCTTCTGGTGGTTCCTCAACCTTTTTCTGTTTTTCAAGCTTGTAAAGTGGGTAGCCGCAGTTCAGGCAGTACAGTGTTTTCGGTACGTCTTCCTTGCAGTTCGGGCAATGGATTACTTCTGATGACTGGTTGCTCATGTTTTTCTCCCCCTAGGTTATCCTCAATCATAGAGAGTAACCTTAGACATAAATAAAATGATTTCACTCACAAGAAAAACCCCAACATAGTAACAACCAATTTAACCAGCATAAACACAGTAAAACCAACAATCAGGCGAAAACCAATGGACCATGACTTCGAAGACCTCGTAAAGACCACCACGCGGGGAAGCCTGATCCTTCTGATTGGTCAAGTCTCATCCACATTTATCTTGGCAATTGGTGTATTGCTGGTTGCACGTTTTCTCGGTCCAACTAATTTCGGTTCTTTTAGCAAGGCTCAGTCAGTGGTCCAGATCGCTATTTTAGTGATGAGTCTTGGGGTTCAACAAGCAATGGTAAAATATCTGGCTCAATATCGGCATGAGGGTAAGACAGAGTATATAAGGGTCTTCATCGAGGCAGGTCTCATTATCAACCTCGTAAGCTCGGTTATCCTGACCATTGTTGTTTATTTATTATCTGGTTTTGTCGCGAACACGATCTTCAACGAAGCCGATCAAGAATTGTTCATAAAATATCTATCTATAAGCATCATTGGACAGGCGTTTTCAACCTTAGCACAAGGCATAACAGTTGGCTACGAACGCATGGGGCTACGGAGCCTCATCAGCATATCCTATTCATTCATTAAAAGCATCGTATCCCCAATACTCGTTTACATAGGATTAGGTACTCTTGGAGCAGTCTTGGGGCAGACCTCTCCCGTTATGCTGAGTGGAGCAATCGGAACCTTTTTCATAGTATTAATTTATCGAAACGAGAAGGCCGAGAAAAGCCCAATCACCCATTTAGAGGCTATTAAAACCATTCTCACGTATGGGTTTCCTTTATACCTCGCATCACTGCTTGGTGGGTTATTACCTCAGATATATACAACATTGCTTGGAGTATGGGAGACCAATGAAAAAATTGGTAACTATTCAGTAGCATTAAACTTCAGTGTTCTGCTTTCATTTGTAACGTTACCAATAAGCACAACAATCTTTCCATTATTCTCAAAGTTAAAACCCGAACAGAGCGAACTTGCATTTCTCTTTAGAAACGCTGTAAAGTATTCGACGCTATTCGGGTATCCCATAATTTTTACTGTGATGGCTTTAGCTGATCAGATTATCGTTATCCTTTTCAGACACAAGTATATCTACGCTGCTTTTTATCTCCGAATTTACATGTTGGCTTTTCTATTAATCGGTCTCGGGTCTGTCTGTAATAACTCGCTATTGAGTGGTCAGAATAGGAATGATGTCAATTTTAAGAGTACACTTGCAAAATTCATTGTTTCTTTGCCTTTGAGTTATTACGCTATTCAGACATATGGTGTTGTTGGGCTTCTCTATACTTACTTTGTTTCTTCCTCTGTGAATACTGGTATTAATTTCATATATATTAGACGCATTTTTGGTTTTAAAATTAACTTTCAGTTTTTAATTAAGATGATATTAATCTCCTTTATTGCATCGTTCTCTGTCTATGAATTTACTAATCTGATTTTCCTTAATCCTTGGATTGAATTATTTGCTGGTGGATTACTCTCGGTATTAATCTATGTAGTTGGTATAGTTATTACAAAGGCTCTTACAAAACAAGATTACACATATTTGCTTAAATTAAGTGATAGTTTTGGGCCTCTATCCCCCGTCTTTCGTAGGTTAGTGAATGTTTTAATCAGTTTCTCTTAGCATAAATCCCAAACATTTAAAATTCTTCAAGCGTCCTATTCGTTATCATTACTTCCTTGGTGTGTGTGAAGAAGGGAGGAAACGGAGATAGCAAAGGATACCATGCTAACTGTGTCCCAGGTG
>CAYTVK010000047.1:0-11290 GCA_964441725.1 uncultured Candidatus Bathyarchaeia archaeon
TTTGCAAAAATATCAAGTATAAGATTGGTACGATCCAGAACTCTGCAACCAACTAAGAGAACGAATTCAAGAAGAGAGTGATAGAAAAATCCAACTATCAACAATCAAAGTTCTCAATGAGAAAAAAACAGAATTTACCCAAAAGCTGTTAGAAAAAAATGGCTACACTACTAAGTTTACTGATGGATCTGATCAAATCAACTTCATCGACGATATTTTTACTACTCTACAAGAATTACTTGAAAGATCACATTCTAGCGATTTCCACTTTATAACGGAATTCTCCGAAAAAGACCTCGACCAATTATTATTCTGGGTAGATCAAACCGCTGATAAAATACCCAATGAGATCAAAACGCTGTCCCAAAAATACGGTGAAAAGAAAGAAGAAAGAGCATATTATGAAAATTTACTTCGTAAAGTTCCTGATGATTCGATACTTGACCCAATTGTTGTAGAGATAAACAAACAATATAGCGCATTAGGCGGGTATGAAATTCAGCTTCAACAAGTAGAAGGTGAAATAGGTCAGTTAAACTGGAGAAGAAACGAATCAAATCGTCTACTTGGGTTACAAATTGAAAAGTACGAGGAACAAAAGAAACATGAGCGCAAAACCGAGCTATTAAAGAATATCCGAACTATGCTAAACGAGTATCAGGAAAAAATACGAGAAAACAAGATGGAAATGCTCAGAACTGCATTCCTAGATTCCATCACTATGATAATTCGAAAACCGGACTTCATCAATGATATTCAAATAGATTCAAACTACAATATTCAACTCCAACGAGAAGAAGGAAACTACATTCACAAATCAATGCTATCTAACGGAGAAAAACAAATCTACGCCATCTCAATGTTATTGGCTTTAGCAAAAGTCTCTGGCAGACCATTACCATTCATTATCGACACACCCCTAGCAAGGCTTGACAGCACACATAGAACAAACATAGTAGACAACTTCTTCCCCAACGCCAGCCACCAAGTAATAATATTCTCAACAGACACAGAGATAGATCAACAATACTTCGAAAGACTAACACCCTACATAACACGAGTATACCATTTAGAATGGAATAATGACGCTTCCTCATCAAACGCAAAAGAAGGATACTTCTGGAAACCAATGGAGGTGACCCAAGATTAGCTTCAACAGGGTACGAATAAGCGAAGAAGCAACCCAAAGACTCAGCATGCTCAAAGGAAGAACAGGATTAACACCAAACATCCTAGGAAGAATAGCATTCTGTTTATCCCTCAAAGAACCCGTAATTCCCAATGAAAACAAAGACAGTCAAGGACAAGAATTCAACAGATATACTCTCACAGGAGAATGGGACACTTTTTACATTGCTTTACTAAAAATGAGACTAATCAACGACAATATAAACCCCAACGAAAATTTGCACTCACAATTCAAGGAGCATCTTGAACGAGGAGTAATAATACTATTCAACCGCGTGAAAGAATTCTCTGACCTTGCAAACCTCCTATCAAATTAAATTCTTCAAGGCGGGGAGGGAGGTATACTTATCCCGCTTAAAACAAGTCTCCAATCATAAAACCAGCCCCCGAACAAACTAGAATGATCCCTGATACTCGTAAAAAAATGGTAGAGTAGACGGGAAAATAGAGTAAAAACACGAGTTTGATAAGGCTAATTATCAGTTTATTCGAAGAAAGGCATCGTTTGTCTGTTTACCCTCAATAACCTCATCTGGCTCAGCTGCCTTCTCCCGTGGGCTCAATATCTTATCCACATCGAGCACGGGTTTATCGATGTTATACCATTCTACATGGGGTTTACAGAGCTCATCCACTCGCCTCTCAAACTCAGCTAAAACGGGCTTCAAGTGGCGCCGCTCCTCATAATCCCTGCTCAAACCGCTAAGCTTTCTATCGAGACCCCACTGCTTAACGCCTCCCAGCTGAGAATCGCTCAGAGCAAGCCTACCCACCTCAGCTTCTAATGATTCGATATCCCTAACCATAGAAGCCTCAGCGTCCCTGATCTTCTCCACATACTCATTATAGAGGAGCTCCAATGACTCCTGGAGACTGACATTAAACATAGTCTTCAACACCATCTCAGCCACACGATAACAGACACGAAAACTCAGATTAAGATCAAGAAAAGCACAGCTCTCAAACGGCCTACGCAGAAAAACAAGCTCACGAAGCTCATCAACAGACTCAACAGATCTACCCAGCCTCTTCTCAAGAGCCCTAAACTGATCCAACACTCGCCGACGCTTAACAGGATAATACCGCTCAAGAGACTCATGAACATCCAAAACATCACAGCGATTAATCAAATCAATATATAATCCATGACCATCATCACCCGGACCAACCCCCGTCCACATATCCTGAATATAATGAAACGCCACCCCAAGCTGGAAGAAACAACCAGCCGTATCATAAGCCAGCCTCTTCTTACGGGCACGCTTAATATAATCCAGAGAAGTCTGTTCTCGCCCAACATAATGTGATTTTTCATCCTCATTATCAGGCGATATAGCTCCATTCACAAGGTCTTTCTCATATTTATCAAAATGTAAGGCATGAAAAACCCCTAAAACCTTCTCAGCGGTACGGGTATGAGCCTTCCATTTCATGGACTATGAATAACCCACCAATTAAAAACGATGAAGGAAACCACCTACATAGCCACCTTATATATGTAAAATACCTAAAACCTAGAACTCTACAATTTAAATTACCAATAATTGATCAAACCCAGAAACACGATTATTCAGATCAAGGATTTACTAAAAAAACTTTATAAACCGTGTTAACCCAACGTAGCCGATATGAGCATCGGGATATCAGACATCAATGCAACCCTGTTTTTTATCGGATGTATTTCATTCATTATAGGCGCAGTATTCAACGTTAGATTCTGGCTAGCAGGAAGAGACAGCCTAGTGGAAACACTACAAAACGCAATAAAAACTATCTTTAGCAAAAAAATATTCGTCATAATTAAGGGTTCCATAGTCTATTTAATGGGTAAAAAAAGGCTATCGCGGAGTGGAAAAACCAGGGGCCTGGAGAAATCAATCTTCATAATCTTTTACGCCGTAATAATACTGGTTAATCATTACTACGTTGACATAGTTGGAGAATCAGCAAATCTACTGGATGTCATAAAAAACTTTTTTTACAGCCCCTTTGTACCAGCATATATCTTTAATGTAGAGAACTGGCAAAGTCTTGGCTGGATTAAGACATTCTTCTTTGTAGACAACCTGAGCATGGTTATGATAGTATTCTTTGCGGAGGCAATGTTAATCTTCAGAAGATTCTACGAGAAATACTATACGATCTCTACCACCGGAGATAAAATACTAATCTTCCTACCAATAACGTGGCTCGTTCTAAGAATGTTCGCAGAGTCAGCCTCAATAATATACTTCAATGTCCCCAGCGAATATCACCCCTATCTATTCGTTGGATACATACTCACCTTCATACTGAATCCTCTTGCTCAGGTAATTGGAGCCTATACACTGTACTCTATATTTTGGCTCTCATCTGGAGTCGCTTTCATGGCTCTTGTCGCAGTATGGCCATACACAAAAATGTGGCACGCTATTGCGGGTTCATTAACGATCCTAATAAACTCACTGGAGATAGAAAATGACCACTAAACTACCACTATCCATTAAACAGCTGATTGAACTTGATGCCTGTATAAGATGCGAATGCTGCAGAGATAACTGCCCTGTATACGTAACTTCAGAAGAAGATAGCTCAATAGAGTTTCCACAGAGTTATGCTGGATTAATTAAAAAATACAACTCATTGGTTAAAAGCCAGTATGGGTTGAAGGCGTTCCTTTTTGGGCGCAAAGAGCCCCCAGAAGAGGAATTAAGCCAGTTTTCAAGGTGGATGTACAACTGCACATTATGCGGAAAATGCGGCGACTTCTGTCCCCTGCTTATCCAAACATACGAACTAGGGATCTCTCTCAGAAAATGGCTAATCGAGAACAACCAGCAACCTGAAAACTTCAAACTCATTAAAAACGCTATAACTGAATCAAGGAACGTACTCAACATGGATAACGACGATAGGGAAATGTGGGCGGACTTCCTTGACTCACCAATTAACACATACGAGGAAGGAACTGAAGCAGAAACAATCTACTTCGTCGGATGCATGATCTCATTCTCACCCACATTACAAGATACAGCGGCAGCGTTCACCGAGATTCTAAACAACGTAAAAGAAGACTATGTTATACTGGGCCCTGAGGAATGGTGCTGTGGGTATCCTCTGCATATTGCAGGTTACGAGGAAGGGTTACAGGAATTGATTGATCATAACGTTGAGCTAGTCAAAAAGATAAGAGCCAAGAAAGTAGTATTCTCGTGCCCATCCTGTTACCTGATGTGGAAAAAGTACTATCAAAAAGAACTCCCCGACGTATCGTTACTGCATGAGGTGGAGTTCTTGGATGAGTCCATCAAAGAAGGAAAAATAAAATTAAACAATCTTGACATGAAGGTCACATACCATGACCCATGCGACTTGGGTAGAAAACTGCGAATATTTGAACCGCCACGAAACGTGATCAAAAGCATACCCGGAGTAGACTTCAAAGAATTACCTCATAATAGGGCAGACGCATGGTGCTGTGGTGGAGGAGGAGACGTTGAGATAGCCGATGAAACCCTACCGGGTAAAGTTGCAAAATTAACGTTTGATGAGATCGAAGAGGTCAAAGCTGAGACACTAATAACCGCCTGTGGAGCTTGTAAACGAACGTTCTTAAACGCAAAGCGGCAATACGGTAAACCCTTTAGAATAATAGACATCGCTGAATTAGTACTGGAATCTATGCAGAGCGAATCTTAAACAAGTTTATCATCCATTTTACAACTTACAAAATATTAGTTCAGGGACAGGAGTTTGCATAATTTTAATTTAAACAATCATCATGGCTGGTTGCTGATTACGATTTTTACGTTTTGTATATTTTTGTTTTCCACTAAAAGATGCATTTGGCTCTGCTATCAACGCAAATAATATACGCAAAGTTTACTAAGATTATAGGCACCTCTTTGTTTTTTCCTCATTTTAACATATGTTATTACCATTCTTTACTACTTTATGTATTCTTTTTCCATTTTGAATCATTTTCTGTCTATTATTTATACAAGTTGTTTTTTCTCGGTAATTTTTTATGTAACATCTGTATCTTCTTTTCCTCAGTGATATCACGAATGAAACAAAGTCACAGATATCTACTACTACTATGCGCGCTAATGGCCATGGCCCTTACGATAAACTTCGTATCAGCCCAAGATTATATGGGTGCGGAGTTCTGTCAAGCCTGCCATCCAGATGAATACGCAGGGTGGTCCCAGACAAGACACGCTAACGCGGCTGGGATGAATCCTGATGGAACATTCTGGGTCAGCGACCCTAATGACCCATCGAGAAACGAAGGCGATCTCGATGCATGGAAGAACAGTTGTGCTAACTGCCACGTCTTAAACTGGAATGCAGATGATAAGACATTTGCCTTCTCTGAAACTGATCCAGCGAAAGGCTTAGGCATCCAATGTGAGGAATGCCACGGTCCAGGTATGACAATGACGATAGATCGATCCCTAGACCTATGTGGAAAGTGCCACACAAGCAGCCACTCTCAAGTAGCTGATTTTGAGAAGGGCGGACACAGCATGAGCTATGAGACTCTACAAACATCAGATCACGCGACAGATGATTGTCTGCACTGCATGACAACCGAGGGGTTCCTTGGAGACACTGTTACTCTTGACTCTGATCTAACCTCTCTAACTTGTGTAGTATGTCACAACCCACATGAAGGTACAAACGATAAGCTGTTGAGAACAGCAACTGTTGATGAGCTTTGCGCTGAATGCCACAATGGTACACATCACCCTCAATCCGAGGAAGCGATGTATCCATCTGGACCTCACGCAAAAGCAGGAGTTGAATGTACAGATTGTCACGGTGCCGGAGAACACCTTGCACATGGTGCAGTATCTGCTTGGTTTAACCACACTTTCGCCATATACGGTATCTATTATCCAAATAACGTAACAGAGCCAAAAACCTGCGAAAAGTGTCACGAGCTTGATTGGGCTACTGAGCAGTTAGATGTTGTTGAAACCACAACATCTACAATGGTCTCAACTGCTAATGATGTAATCAAGGCAGCTTATACGACGATAGAGAACGCTGGTCTCAGTGAAGACAAGGCAGCTGAACTAACATCTACAGTAGACGATGCAGCTGCAACAGTAAGTTACTGGGTTGCCGATAACAGTGGAGGGCTCCATAACCCCGAAGGAGGATATACAGCCATCTCTGCAGCGGCTCACTCAGCCAATGATGCAGCGTTAGAAGCACTCCAGTTATCAAACACCGCTCTAGAAGACAACATTACATCATTAAACGCAGATAAAACAAGCCTAGAGTCACAAGTTGGCTCCCTTGAATCTCAGGTAACGGACCTGCAGACTCAGGTTACAGACTTACAGAACCAAGGAATTCCCGGATTCCCAATATCCTCAATTGTACTTGGTTTACTCATGAGCGCAGCAGTAGTATTCTATATAACAAAGCCCAAACGGCTTTAATCCTTTTTTATTTCGACCAACTATTATAAATAATGTATGTTTAGAAAGATGAAACAGTATCCTGACTCACATTGTCTTATTATAACGTGATTATTACCTTTTTTTGCCACACAACCATTATAAAACATGATTCCGGACACATAGTCGATAAATATGCGAAATGCAGGTTCGTGTAAAAAACAGTTTTTGTTTTTTGTTTCAATTGCAGTTTTTATATTCATTGCCCTAGGAACCTGTATGGTTTATGGTGCTGATACTAATCCTACTAACTATCAAGGGGCAGGATACTGTGTAGAATGTCACCCTCAACAAGCTGAAGCATGGGATGAATCACCGCATGCAACAAGCTTCACTAATACAGAGTTCCAGACCACTTGGAAAGAATTAGGCTCCCCCGAAGACTGTGTATCATGTCACGTAACGGGATACGTTGAAGGTGAAGGTTATGCCATAAGCAGTGTTTCATGTGAAGCATGCCATGGCCCTGGGTCCAACATGAAAATAGATAAATCAGTGAACCTTTGCGCGAGCTGTCACACGTATCCATATCCCACATATGAGGAGTGGAAGCAAAGTGGGCCATCACATGCAAACGCTACCTGTTATAGTTGTCACGATCAACATACTACGAAGCTATTGTACGGTACGCCTGAGGCGACATGTGGTCAATGTCATGAACCTCATGTCAAGGCTGTTGACGCTACTTTACATGGAGATAATAATGTCGATTGTATCGATTGTCATATGACATTTATTCCAGCAGACTTTGTGAAGGGTACACCTGCGGATACTGGGCACAGTTTTACGACATCTGCAGCTCATCTCGATTGCACTACTTGTCATGATGTACAACTCGTCACCCATAGTCAATTAGGAGTAAAAGAGTATGCTTGCTTATCTTGTCATGGAGATATTCATGAATTAAAGCTGCAATTAATTAATGGTACCATTCTTGATTTGAATGATTCATCTAAACTTTGTGGAGAATGCCATAATCAGAGATATATTTGGTGGAAAGAAGGAATACATGTTGAAACACATGAAGCTAATTCTCAAGCGCAATGTACTGATTGTCATCAGCCGCATGACCCAAAAATAACTGGCATAGAGACATTGCCCTATATTCCACCGCGTGAACCTGGTCCACAGGCAAATTTGTTCTTGGTCACCAGCGTTGTGGTTGTGATTGAAATTTTGATCTTAGCAGCGTTCATAATGAGAGGAAGAAACAATGGATAAAATGGATAGAAGAGAATTTGTAAAGTATCTAACTTCTCTAGGTTTAATCTCGGTAGCTAATACTCTGAAGGGAAACAGCGTATTAGGACTGTTCGATAACGTTGAGGAAGATGCAGGTATACCTCATATGATCCCATATCCTAAACCTAATCCTTCCGCCGACTATGCAATGGCTATTGATGTGGGAGCATGCATTGGCTGTAGAAGGTGTCTTCATGCGTGCAAGTTAGAGAATAATATTCCTGATGAACCAAGCAACATGCAATGGATCAATGTATTCGAGATGGAGCAAGGTCAATCACTATCCACCATTGACACAATCCCCCCAGAAGACTCTAATCAATACTACTTTGAATCTCCCCGTAAAGGATACTGGTATTTCAGCTTCAACTGCTTCCACTGCGCAGACCCAGCATGCACCAAAGTATGTCCGACAGGCGCAACTTACAAGGACAAAGACGGCCTTGTACTAATAGACTATGACATTTGCATCGGCTGCAGGGCTTGTTTAGGCGCCTGTCCCTATAACGCCCGTCATTTCAACTGGTGGAAACCAGAGCTACCACCAGAGCGCCTTAATAGAATCACTGGTGAAATGGAGCCTCTAAACCCCGAGGTCCCAGTAAGAGACAAGGGCGTTATGGAAAAATGCACATTCTGTGTTCACAGGATACGTAATGGCAACCCTGTTCCTAGATGCGTAGAGGTATGCCCAGTTCGTGCAAGACACTTCGGTGATTTGAACGATCCAGACTCTGAGGTAGCCAAGATAAAAGAAAAGTTGATCACGACTCGAATAAGGGAAGACTTGAACACGAATCCACATATGTTCTACTTTACTCGCGGAGTGAAATGGGATAAAAACGGTGATAGACTATGACTGAATTATTTAACGATGAACGATTACGGCCAATACATCAAACAGGTAAATCGTTTTACCCTTACATAGGGGCTCTCGTGGTAATTTTCCTGTGGGGTGTCTACGCCTATTACGTCCAACTTACAACGGGTTTGGCAGTTACATCAATGAACGATATCACAATCTGGGGTACTTACATTGTCAATTTCATTTTCTTTAGCGGTATAAGCCTTGCAGGCATAGGAATAGCCACAGCTGTAAGGATTCTCCACTTGAAAGATTATGAGCCCTTGGTAAGATTTGCTGAGCTTTTCACGGTATGCGGTCTTGCAGTAGCTGGTCTTAGCGTATTGATTGACTTGGGCAGGCCTGATCGTTCCTATTTGCTCATAAAATATTATCTTAATAGAATTGGTACCTCAACGATGATGTGGGATATCACCGCTGTTGCTACGTACTTCATCCTGAGCGCTACTTTCCTTTACATCGGTATGAGAAGCGATCTCCGTTACTGTATGAAACACTACAGTGACTGGAAGAAGGTACTTTACGGAATACTTACGCCTCTCTATGATCCGAAAGAGAAACCCACTGCTAGACGACTTAGTCACTTGTTATCTATTTCGATACTCCCCGTTATGATATTATTCCACACTGTATTGGCTTGGATATTTGGTGTAGGTAGCACAAGACCCCTCTGGTTCGGCTCAGCCGCAGGACCTTATTTTGTATCAGCAGCTGTAGCATCGGGTACCGCTGCGATATTATTCTTAGCCTATGTTCTGAGAGAACTCTATGACTGGGCTCATATAATAAAGGACAAACTAATCAGAGGACTCGGTAATTTCCTATCTGTAAGTATACTTGTCTACCTGTACTTCATGTTATCGGAGTTAATGACTACCAGTTACGCAGCGCCTTCAGGAGAAACCATAGTCAGTCAAGAGTGGCTATTCGGAAGTTTCGCGTGGATCTTTTGGCCTATGCTGATATTCGGTATGATTATTCCGACTCTTTGGTTCCTATATCAGGCGTTGAAACCAAATTACGTTAACATCGAGATATCTTCGTTTATGTCTCTGTTAGTGATAATAGCTTTCTGGGTCAAGAGATATATCATAATAATTCCGACACTGAGTATTGGTGCTTATGAGATATATCTTCCCTCTTGGGTTGAGATATCAATTACTTTAGGTTCTTTCGCGTTGCTCATCCTAGTTTTTAGTTTGTTCATCAAGATTTTTCCTATGTTTGAGTTAGAGGAGGAAAAAGTAGAATGAGTCTAATACAAACAATAGCACTTGTATTACCAAGTCTAATTAATGGTATATTGCCGACACCTGCTCCAGGCGAGAGCAACCTAGGTTATGTTATCTTAGTATTATTCCTCTCGCCAGTAGCGATACTCATAGGTGGAGCCATACTTGGAAAGCCTAGGGACGGTAAATTGATCGCTATTTTGATAGGCACGATAGGTGTATTGGCTATGGGATTTGTGGTAGTAGTCCTCATTTTGAGTGCTGTTGTAGGCATTTTTTATTAATTTCTAATTATTTATATTATATTAAACAAAGAAATTAGCAATTATCACTAATATTTATAATAAACTTTTAGCAATAAATAATGTATAGCGATACTTCCATACTTTTCTTCTATAATTATCAGTTTGAATAAATCTAATTAAAGGTTTATAACTATAGTATCTTCTCCTTTAATTGGACAATGATAAACGATAAACAAACAATGTACATAGCTGTAATTGCTATTATACTCGCAACTATCGGGATCGGCATGGCTTATTATAAGAGCCCTGGACCAGAAGGTCCTGCTGGGCCTCAAGGGCCTACAGGACCGGCTGGTCCTACTGGGTCTCAGGGTCCAATAGGGGTCGCTGATATGAGTCTTGTTGCGCCTAATCCCGGTATCAATCTTGAGGTTACTGATGTAGAGATCGACTCTGATGGAATAACGCATGTTTCTATGACTGTTACTGATGGTAGTGGTCAGCCATTGACTTCAGATGACTTTAGTATGAGCTTCATTCTTGCAGCCATCAAAAAAGACGCATCGGGAACACCATATTATGATAACTACTTCAAAGTAGCCAATGAGGGAGTAGCTTACACTCTTAACGGACAAACAATGCAGCCTGTTTTATCAGGCCACGATAATCCTGACAGGGATAGTGGTGGAACATGGGAGACCATTTCTCCCGGTGAACTGGTTTATACATTTGGAAAAGCTGTTCCAGCAGATTATGATGCCTCAGCCACACATGTATTAGCGGCATACGCTTACCAATCAGCAAGGACTGAAATAGCGAATGCCGCTTATGCATTTGTTCCTAATGGTGGAACTCCTGATGTCTGGAAGGTATCAAACACTGAAACTTGTAACAGGTGTCATGATCCATTAGCGGCTCATGGTGGACCAAGGCAAGAATATACACTGTGTCTTGTCTGTCATACTCCTGACGGTGTAGACCCTGAGACAGGGAACTCCATCGATATGAAAGTCATGATACACAAGATCCACCTGGGAAAAGATCTTCCAAGTGTTCAGGCTGGTGAAA
>CAYTVK010000048.1:0-11058 GCA_964441725.1 uncultured Candidatus Bathyarchaeia archaeon
TCTTCAGGAAAAGATATGGCTTGCTGGACGCTAAGCTCTCTCAATGGTTACTTTTTCACTGTTTCTAACCTTTTTGAACACCCTTGGGTCACCGCTTATTTTCCCGAATACATTCACTGAGCTTGCTGGTCGTATCTCCTCTCCTCTACTCATGGGCGTAGGTCCAAAAAAGACGCAGAATGCGTTACCCGGTGGCCAGTAGGCTAGATCACCTAATTCTACGATTGATTTACCGTTTTCTGGCTCAGCTTCGACAGGAATACTGAAATATATCTCATCGCCCCAGAGGTTGGCTTGTCCTGTTATTGGTAATGCTTCGTATATCGCCTTGGTTGTATTCGGGTTTTCTTCTGTGAGGACCGCTTCGACTGAGCCTGTAGAAGATGTAGTTATTTTGATCTTCATGGATAGCCTTCAAGTTTTCTTTCACTTAAGGTTTTTACCTTAGTTATCGTATTCTATGCGATTAAATGACTTCGTCTAAGTGGATAAAGAACAGAGCCATCTTTATCGTACTAATAGTCATTCTTGTTGCTCAATTCACGGTACTAGCATCAGCGGACATAAATGGGTCTGTAGTAGACAGCAACGGAAATCCTGTCACTGCATCAATAAGGGTTATTGAGGAAAATAGGGAGATAACTGTTTTCCAGACCGAGACCAATGGGGTTTTCAATGTTCAGCTTCCTCCGAGTAATTACACCTTGATTGTGTACGCTGATAACTCCGAGACACCGGGTTTTGATTATGTGCCGACAGCCGTCGAGGTTAATGGTAGTTTCGATGGTGAAATCACCTTGGTATTTGGTGCCACTGTGAGGTTCACAGGGGATTTACAGTATGTGGACACAGAGAATCTTCCTCTGAGGACAACGTATAGCGTTCAGGATGACTCGGGTAATATAATTCATTCAGGTGAGTTTTCACTTGAATTCAATGACAGGATGACGGGAATCTACATTATTCCTGAACTCAGCGTTGGTGATGTAATAATTCCTGTAGATACTGTTGTTGATGTAAACGTAAGCAGCAATATTCTCATCCAATCAGAAGTTGTTACAAGGGGATTTATTGTACACGAGGTCGAATCATCCAGCGTTGGGGGATTAATTTCTGTTGATTTATGGAAGTATACCATTCCCATCAGTCAATCTCTTACAAATACAGTCTTGGAAAAACTGGAAAATCAACTTGTCCAGATGAATGGTTATGGGTTTTATCTAGCCAAACAAGAATCAGAGCACAGTACAGGCGTTAACTACGTTGAGGATGCCCAGACGTATTACAGTGGTCATGATTACAGTGATAGTTTTGACTCGTTGAAAAAAGGATACATTCTCATCACCCACACAGAAAACGAGCTAATTAACATGTATCGAGACGCTAGGCTCAGCGTCTACTTATTGATTGTCTTTCTCACCGTCTCGTCGATGGTAACAGGGTATCTGTTATTCGATGATTTGAGGGCTCAGATATTATCAGACCTCGTCATTCTCAGCGGAAGCCTGCTGTTTTTCTATTATGCATATCCGGGTAGCAGAACTATTCCGCTTCAGAACTTTGTTCTATCTGCTGCTGTTTTCTTCACCGCATTAATAATGGTGGGAACTGTCTTCCCACGCTTCTTCTCAATGGGAAGCAGAGATGAACGAGTTCATACACGTAACCTCATCTCCCCCATCTTCAACATAGCCCGTCGGAGTTTGAGGAGAAGAAAAGTCAGGTTCATGTTGACCTTCATCTCCATAACGCTACTGGTTATGAGCTTCGTCACCCTCACAAGCTTCTCAGAAGGCTACGGGTTGATAACAGGGAAATCATCGTCTCATAGCGGATGGAGCGGAGTTTACATTAGGGAGGGTGACTGGACGCGAGATCAGCCCACATTCATACTTCTCAATAACGCCGATTTGAACTGGTTAATCAGTCAACCGGAGACAGATTTCCTATCACCAAAAGTGGAGAACCTACCCCTTAGAACACCGATTCTGAATACAAAGGGCCAGTCGATTTATGGGATTATAGGGGTCTCAGATAGTGAACAATCATTTGTTAATATCATGGAAACATTGGTCTCGGGATCACTGCCTGATAAATCAGGTGTATTAGTCAGTAGAGTGTTATCAGAAGATACCGGATTAGCTCTCGGAAACACATTAAGCATAGGACTCACAAATTACACGATCGAAGGTATTTTCGACGACACAGCCCTCAGACAGCTAAAAGACCTCGATGGCACCCCATACATCAGTGATAGATGGATTAATGTCAGTCCTCAAGGTGAGACGCCTAACTGGGTTCTGGAGACAGCTGAGCCTAACGAGATACTAATAATGAACTCAGAATCAGCGGAAGGTTTCCCCACTTTAGGAATCCAGAGAATCGCCATTGAGCTTAACCCAAGCTTCAATGCCTCTGATTTCGCTGAAAGACTCGCACTGGAAAGGGGATACTTAGCATGGTCGAACACAGCTGAGGCTTATTCATCCTATCGGCTTGGAAACTATTTCCAAGGAAAGGGAGCCACATTGGTCATTCCATGGATAATCGTCGTGCTAAACGTTGTGATAACCATGCTGAATAGCCTATACGAGAGAAGAAATGAGATCGAGATATTGTCATCTGTGGGCCTCAACCCTGCGCAGGTCTCGTCAATATTCGTAGCTGAAGCATCAATAACAGGATTCATAGCGGGTGGGCTCGGCTACCTTGTCGGATTGGGCTTCTACAAGGGCTTGGCGGTACTGAACATAGGTTTAATGGTGAATCAAAAGGTCTCAGCGGTGTGGAGTGTCGCCAGTATATGTTTGGCCATATCTGCGGTGGTAGCAGGTGCTCTTATCGCTCTCAGAAATAGCATCGTCATTACGCCTAGTCTGATGAGACGCTGGAGAATTGATCTAACGCAAGGTGGGTTCCAAGAACCGTATAAGATTGATGTTCCCATTAAGCTGGAACATGCTGAAGTAGATCATTTCCTAGATTTCATGGAGCGTAAACTACGAGACCTGATGAATCATCCCACGCATGTTACCTCCAGCATAAAAAGAGATGCAAATAACATTGATTTCATATACAAGTCTGTTCAGACAAGCACCGGGAATTTCTACACAAAAAACACGTTGAAGGTGTTCCCAATGGAGAACGGTGAATACGGAGCCAAGCTTTACAGCCTAGGCGATACCGAGTGGGTTCATGCAGTGGGCTCACTTGTAAGAAGGTTAAGCATGGATTATAGTACAGAGAAAAGAGTCTAGCCTCTTTCAATCTTCTCTATCTTACCATCACGCATCCATACGTTCCTGTCACTGGCCTTGATCATCTTAAGGTCATGTGTAGCAGCGACCAGTGTTAATCCCTTGGTCTTATTCAATCCATGAAGAAGATCAATAATCTCCTGCCCTGTCTGCAGATCAAGATTACCAGTGGGCTCATCAGCCAAGATAATAGCGGGATCATTAGCCAATGCACGTGCGATGGCTACTCTCTGCTGTTGCCCCGCTGATAACTCGCTTGGTCTATGATGAATACGTTTGCCGAGACCAACAGAGTCCAGCAGCTTCTCGGCCTTCTTCAAGCCCTCATCATGAGGCGTACCGGCGAAGACCGTGGGCAATGCCACATTTTCCAGAGCAGTTAAAACCTGTATAAGGTTGAAGCTCTGGAAAATGTACCCTATCTTGCGGCACCGGAGCCAAGCCAGCTCGTAAGCATCCAGTTGACTGATGTCAACTCCGTCGATGAACACGCTACCCTCGGTAGGTTTATCCAATCCACCGATGAGGTTGAACAACGTTGTCTTACCGCTCCCACTTGGGCCAACGATGGAGACGTACTCTCCACGCCCAATGTCTAGGTCCACTCCGTCAAGTGCTTTAACGGTCTCATCCCCCATTGTGTAGTGTCGTACTAGTTTTCTTAACTCGATTACAGTATCATAGCTCATAGCTTAGCGCCTCCACTGGAGGTAGTTTGCTCGCCTTCCACGCAGGGTACATGGATGCGATGATGCTCAGCATTACGCTGAGAAATGTTGTGCCCAATAAATAAGTTATCAGAGACAGAGGAGATACCTTGAATATTATATCGAACCCCGTTGTGAACCCCGATGATAGTATCGCAGCTACTACGCCAAATATATAGCCTATTACCCCACCGGCTACTCCCTGAATCACTGCTTCAACTAGGAAAAGCATCAAAATATGCTGGTCTAGTGCTCCTATGCACTTCATTGTGCCTATCTCGCGGTATCGTTCATAGACGGATATCAGCATCGCGTTTGTTATGCCCACTACTGAGACTATTAACGCTACAGCAACTAGCCAGTACTGATAGGCGTCCACTCCGATGCTTCCCCCCTGAAACTTGTTAAAGGTGGAGTAGAATAGGTCGGTGAGTACGAGACTTGTCAGGAAGCTGTTAGCTAGGGCGATTGAGGCGATGTTTATGGCTGTCCGCTGGAATCTGCGTTTGATGTAGTCCAATCCAAGCCTGTAAGCGTCTCCGATGGAGAAGTACACCATCCGCTTTTCCCCGCTCATATTACATCAAAACCTTCAATGCTGTTTAAAGAAGTTCCCATTAATGTGCCTCCTCCTCACGATGCAGGCTCCAGTCGAGACCTATCTGGCGCAGGAATGAGCCCACTTGTTTAACACTATCTGAGTCTCCGCTCGTGTAGAGCACAGTGGTGTATGTCTTTCCTTCATCTTTTTGCACCGTGAGTCTATTTTTTGTGTATAGGGCTGAGATCTGTGAGTTGGCTGAGCTGTATATGAAGTTGAACTCCCAGCTCTTCTCAGCGGCCTGGATCATTTTGGGCATCTTGACCATCATGTTGCTGCCCTTCTTGGCTTGCTCCAGCTTCTCGTTTATGAAGGCGATGTATTCATCGATCTCCTCCTCGTAGACTTGTACAGGGATTACGATACGGGTTACGTCTGTGGACTCCTGTTTCTTGTCAATGGTCCAGCGTCTGCGTAGGCTTGGGGTGATGGATGTACTGCTCTTGAGGGCTGATAATCCCCCCACGAGGACCGCCATCATGCTGATGCCTATAGAGGCTAGGCTCCAGAACGCAGAAACCTTCTGCTTCACCTGTAATGCAGGAGTAAGAAGGTAGATTACCTTGTACGCGCCCAGTCCAAGGAGGTATCCGAGGCAACCTCCTACTATGCCTATCACCGCTGCTTCTGATAGGAATATGCTGGATACGTGGCGTGGATTCATCCCTATGCTGCTGTAGATCATCACCTCGTGGCGTCGCTCATAGTAGGCATTCATCATAGTAACCACCACGTTCAGGACCACTATAACCCACGGGATCACTATTGGCAATCCTTTTCCCTGGAAATAACCGGTTAGCTCTGCGAGGTATACGCCAGAGGCTGTGGACGCCCATGCCCGGAATCCGCGGTCTAGGGCGGTGGATCTGGCGAACTCCATCACATCAACATCATTATTTAGAAGCAGGTCGATGCGTTCCAGTGATAACGCGGTCATGTTTTCACCAGTCTTGAGATTTACCCATATTACCTCATCTGGACTGCATAGTGCAAGGCCTTCTATGACGAGGTCTGGTCCGCCTTCCACCTCAATGCGTTCAAACTCGATGATCTTGTTTGGGATGATGGATTTTCCATCTAGATCCGTCAGTTTTGAGAGGGTTTCATCATCGAGGAGGCCCACTATTGTTAGTTCATGGGTTTTTTCCTGCGAGGTCATTGAGAAGGTATCTCCGATGGATGCATCGATTTTCTCGGCTAATCCAATAGAGATCAGAACCTCGCCTACTCCATCATCCAAGTATCGTCCATTAACAATAGCGGAGTCTAGATGGTTTATCTCTGCCTCCAGCTCCGGGTCGATCCCAACCATGCCGAAGATGGGGGTGCGATCTATTCGCGCTATTGGTTTATTGGATTCACGGTATTGCCGCATGGGCATGTTCTCGTAGCGCGGCGCCACTGCTGTGACCTCATTCATCAGGGTATACCACTGGATCAGTGACTCGTCGAGGGGGAGGGGCCCTGCAGCGCCTGTTCCTCCGCTGAATGGTGCGGCTGCTCTCTCAGGCGGTGGGTCTGGTGTCCTTATCATTACCCCTTTTTTCATCACGGTGTCAGTGGTTTTTGCGAAGCTGAGACCATATCCGGATGTGAAGCTTGTTAGGCTGATGAAGCTTGCAACTAAAAGCAGTACGCTGGTGAGGGTTAGTATGAATCTGATTTTTCTGCGCCTCAGGCTTCGTTTGGCGATACTGAATACAGGCACCGTCATGTTGATGAGCGAGACCTCCCTACCCGACGATGGCCGGCTCAGTAGCCGAGGAAGCATGATCTCGAATAGGTTAGCCAGGATGAGTGACGCGACTGAGACATTGATGAGCTCTAATTTGTCGGCTATCTGGGCTCCGGGGTGAAGATAATATAGGGATAATAGGAGCGCTGTGAAGAGCACAGTGGATACGATTAGTTTCCGTAGGCTGTCTTCGAAGAGTAGGCTCGCGACGATGATTGAGGTTATCGCGATGAATCCCACGAGGATGTAGACCGACCTTGTAGCATCCACAAGTATGTTATTGAGACCATTCTCCAAGTCTGAGATTAAGACATATGTTTCCCTTGATTTTGTAAATGCCTCATCGTAGCGGCTCTGCTCTAGGAAAGAGATGGCTGTGTTCGTGGTCTGTTTTATTTGACTGAGTTGCTGTCTCTCCACGGCTAGGAAGAACCCTGCTTTTTCTTTCTCTGTGATGAGGGACTGCACTGCTGCGGTCTCGTTTTGGAGCGTGGCTATTCCGTCTGGGAGCACGATGCTGCGTAGATCGATCTCCTTGGTCTCTCCTGGTTCGAGGGTTGTCTCGTTGTAGTCGTTTATCGTGAGTGTTCTGTGGATGGATATGCCGTTGTGGGAGACGAATGATTGTGCCTCGATGCTGAAGATTTTCCCGGATGGGACGTATATCTTGTTGCTTGGGAGCCCGAGGTAGCTTGAGATGCTGCCCGTGTTCTGACTGTAGATGAGGTTTAGGTCTCCATAGTGGATGAAGTCGGTTGAGTTGGGCTCTAGAACTCTGAAGGTGGTTTCTGGTATTGCTGTGGTTTCGATGAAGTATGCTAGTCCTTCGATGTTGATTATTGATGCTTTCCAGAGTTGGATGTTTTCTTCTGCTGGTTCAGCGGTGGGGGTGTAGAGGAGTCCGTATGGTATGTAGTCGTATTCGTTGTCTTGAGTGTGGGTGGCTAGTATGGTGTAGTCTCCTTCTGTGTCTAGTTGTAGTATGTATTTTCCCTGGGTGTCTGTTGTGGTGGAGCCGTAGTTGGACCATCGGTTGTACGAGTATCTTCCGTGGCTTCTGTAGAGGACTGTTAGCTTGGTGTCTGGTATGGGTTGGCCTGTTTCGTCTGTTATAGTTCCTGTTAGGTTTATAGTGGCTGCGTAGGTCTGGGTGGTAGTAAATTGGGTGATTATGATGATTAAGAGAAGAAGGGTGATGGCGAGGCGTATGTTGGTGGTTCTGTGCCCGGTTTTTTTCATTGTCTTATTTGTGTTGTTTAGGTTGTTGATAAGCTAATGGTTAGTTGAGGTCGTCTTCTGTCCATTCTTCGTCTATGTCGTCTGTCCAGCCGAGGCAGTCGTAGCATAGTTTTTGTTTTGTGTCTCCGCATTCTTCGCAGTATTTGCTGTGGCATTCTGTGCATTCTTCGACTTTGTCTACTTCCATTCCGCAGATTTCACAGGTGGGCATAGTGTATGGTGGCGATAAGGTGGGTTATATGGGTTTGGTAATGGTGGGCGGTAACTTGGTGCATTTTTTGTGGGTGGGAGGGGGTGTGAGTTGGTGTTATTTTAGATTATTTTTCTTAGTGTTTGGAGTCCTAGGTTGCCTCCTGTGATTATGATGCCTATTTTTTTGTTTTTCCAGTTCTGTGGGTCGGTGAGTAGGGCTGCTACGCCGACGGCTGCTGCTCCTTCTATGAGCATGTGGTGGGTGTGGAGCGTGTATTTTATGGCGTTTAGGATTTCGGGTTCTTCTAGGATGATCCATCTGTGGATGTTGTCTCTGCATATGGGGTAGGTGACGCTGCCTTCTTCGAGTCCTCCGTGGAGTCCTTCTGCGTATGTGTCGCTTAGTGGGATGTCGTGGATGATGCCTTTTTTGATGCACTGGTACATGACTGGGCTGGCATTGCTCTGGACGCCGATGATTGTGGCGTCTGTTGCCTGCCTGTAGACCGATGATATGCCTGATGCGAGTCCTCCTCCTCCCACGGGTACCAGTATGGTGTCCAGTGTGGGCTGATCCTCGATCATCTCAAGCGCCACTGTGCCCTGTCCCTTGATGAGGTCTATGTCGTTGTATGCGGAGATGAAGGTCATGCCCTCCTCGCGTTCAATCTTCCGTGCGAGTCTCTCGGAGTCCATGTACTCCTCGCCCTCAATGATGAGTTCTACGCCGTATTTTCTGATGGCATCGATCTTGACCTCCGGCGTCATCTCGGGAACGACTACCTTGGCTCGTACGCCCAGTTGTTTGGCTGCGTAGCCGAGTCCCTGTGCGTGGTTGCCGCTGCTGGCTGTTACGACACCTCTTGCCCGTTCCTCTGGTGTGAGTAAGAGTATCTTGTTGGTGGCTCCCCTGATCTTGAAGCTGCCTGTTACCTGCTGATTTTCTAGTTTGAGGTACACTTCTGCGCCTGTTAGTTGGCTGAGATCTGGTGAATATTCCAGTGGCGTGTGACGCGCCCATTTCTGAACGCGTTTTCTGGCTTCATAGAAATCGGTGAGCTTGATCATGGTTACAGATGGTGTTGTTATTACTTATCTCAGTAATGGTCTGATCGAGTCATAGGCGGTCTGTCTAATCACGTGTGCTTTGTGGTAGATTGGGTCTTTTTTCATTGAGTCCTTTATCTCATCATGTATCGCTCTGAACTCTTCCTCAGACTCGGTTGCCCTCACGATTTCTGTGAGATTCGCTAGGAATTTCTCTACGGAGCCAATAAGGTGCTGGTTCTCGCTGAGAAGGGCATGTACTAGGCTGGTGGTCTCGGAGGAGACGCTCTGTATCAGGGTGTATTGGAGGGCAAAGCTGGTTCCTGATAGTGTTCTCAGTAGGTTCAAGTCCTCGTCTTTCAAGGCTCCAGCCAATGCGAGGTTAACCAAGTAGGGTAAGGAGAGGATCAGGGACATCAAGCGGTCATGGTTCTCAGCCTTAACGGGAACGACCAATGCTTCAGGGAAGATGGCTTCAGCCTGCTTTTTCTCTGATTCAGGGTCTGAGACGGGTATCACTGCGACGGTCTTGTCTTTTAGGCTGGTGGCTGATGGTCCGAACATGGGGTGGACACATAAGGCGTTGAATCCGAGACCTGATGCCTTGACCATCTCCTCGTGGATTCCGGTTTTAAGTGAGGCGATCTCCATGATGGTGGCATCTCGGCGCATATGCTTGATGGCAGATCTGATTACAATGACTGTTGCCCCGACGGGTACCGATACAATAACTAGGTCAGCCTCAGCCAGAATGAATGGATCATCTCCTATACGCTCATCGAAGCCAGTAACAGAGTACCCTAGGCTGGTTAGGTGTCTTGTTAGCCACTGACCCATGCCTCCTTCTGCACCTATCACCGTCGCGTGCATACCACGCACAGCAGGGGCGTGAATAAAAGCTGTTTTGGGCAGGTAAAACGGGCTAAGCCCTTGGATACGAGCCCAGATGCTTCAGGTAAAGCGTATGCTCCTTCAACGCTTCGAGAGCTCCAGAGATATCATCGTCCTTGATGTGCCCCTCAAGGTCCACGAAGAAGATGTACTCCCAAGGCTTGCCTATACGTGGACGAGACTCTATCTTCTCCAAGTTGATGCCTCGCTCGCTGAACTCTTTCAACGCACCTACCAGTGTGCCTGGTCTGTGCTGTACTATGAATGCGAGTGTGGTCTTGTCTCTTCCAGTGGGCTCGGGTGAATCGTAGCCTATCTCAAGGAACCGTGTATAGTTCTCTGTGTTGGTCTCGATTCCCTTGACCAGTACTTTCATCCCGTAGGTCTCAGCTGCTTGAGCGCTGGCTACACCAGCAGAGTCACGCATATCATTTTCTTTGATCCATTTGACGCTCCCAGCTGTATCATAGAAGTTCACAGCCTCGATACCGTGAGATTCAAGATATTCTCGGCTCTGCCCCAGCGCCTGCGGGTGACTGTAAGCCTTCTTTATGTCTTCCAGCTTTGCATCAGGATGAGCTATCAGGCAATGTTGTATCCTGTGGATTTCCTCTCCGCTTGCCTTGAAGCTCCGCTCATTGAGTAGATCAAAAGCTCTTACAATGCTTCCCTCGATGGTGTTCTCCACGGGCACCATGCCGTAGTCGGCTTCCCCCGCCTCTACCGCATCAAATACGTCTCTGAGGTATGGTCTTGGGACAGGTTCAACCTCTAAGCCGTAGTGTTTGTAGATGGCTTCCTCGCTGTATGCCCCTTTTTCTCCCTGAAATGCTACTCGTTTCATTGTGTTTCCTCCGCATCGACGCATAGTTGTATTATTTCCTTGAATACACGTTCCAGTGCATCTGGGTTGATCCCCTTCGCTGGTGCCTTCTCCCTAATCTTTGTAAGTATTGCTTGTTCCCGTGACCTGTCCACAACTGATTTACCGTATTTTTTCTTGATCCCGCCGATGGCTAGGGCTGCATGTTGGCGTTCAGCTATTTTTTCGATTATCTCAGCGTTGAGCCTATCAATGGTTTCCCGGTATGGAGCTATTTCCTCTTCATAAGTCATGTTTTTCACCTAGTATCCTCGGTATCTTACCAGCCCCCAAAGCGTGATCTGCTAATACTAGCGCCATCATCGCCTCCACCACCGGTACCGCACGTGGAACTATGCATGGATCATGGCGTCCCTCTACCTTGATGGTGGTTTCCTTCATCGTTTGGATGTCGATGGTTTTCTGGGTTTTCCCTATGCTGGGGGTTGGTTTGAATGTGATAGTAGCCTCGATGGGTATCCCTGTGCTTATTCCTCCGAGGATGCCTCCGCTGTTGTTTGTGAGTG
>CAYTVK010000049.1:0-10919 GCA_964441725.1 uncultured Candidatus Bathyarchaeia archaeon
GACTTCAAGAACGGATTCATCTGCACAGGAACCAACTACAACTACGTGCTTACACCCACCAAACTCATCTCACCGAGCCTGATACCCAATGGAGTGGGACTCATTGAGTACAATCGGTACAAGTTTAATGTGACCGAAAAAGACCTCGACGAAAACCCTTCATCGAGACCATTCAAGATCGAAGGACTGCGAGTCGTCAGGCGGGCCCAGTACAGGAACCTACCCCAGTTCCACATAGACCACGTAGTAGCCATGATCGCACAACGACGAACAGCCAATAAGCAGGAAACCTACAACGAGGTAGTAGAAAGATTAAACGACCCAGAGTTAGTCTATAACCTAGTCGTGTAGAAGCCGCTCAATACCTCTGAGTCTGTTACGAAGGGTAACCTCTGTGGTACCGGCAGCCTCAGCTATATCCTTCTGAATGCGCTTATCATTTGTCTCAATACTAGCTTTGTAGAGAGCCGCAGCGGCAAGACCACGAGGGTCCTTACCAGTAAGACCTCTATGTTTCTTAGCTTCCCTCAGAAGCTCAACAGCATACATCTCGGTCTTGGGATCCAGTTCAAGCTTTGAAGCGATGCTCGGGATAAACTTCATAGGATCATCCACAGGCATCCTGAGATTCAGCTCCTTAATCAGGAGCCTATAGGTTCTGGCAACCTCGGCGTGGTTTCGTGTTGAGAGCTCAGTGATCTCCTGGAGGGGTCTTGGTAGCTTCAAGTGTCTACATGCAGCGTAGAGGCTTGCGGCAACAAAACCATCTATGCTGCGACCGCGTAAGAGGTCTGCTTTCAACGCTTTTCTGTATATTATAGCTGCTCTTTCTTTGACGTTCTGCGGGATGTGTAGCTGTGTCGCGATCCTGTCAAGTTCAGCCATGGCTGAACTCAGGTTTCGCTGCTCTGTCTCATCAAACTTGCTCCTGTTATCGAATCGGCGTAGACGCGTCATCTTTATACGGGTCTCGTTCTTGAGGCGGTTTCCATTGTGATCTCTGTCTGGTCTGAAGGCCGTTGATAGTCCCTTATCGTATAGCGTGTAATTGTAGCCGAGCCCTGTCCTGCTTCGGTCGTTGCGTTCTGTAGTCGTGAAGGCTCTCCACTCGGGTCCATTGTCGATGATGTTCTGCTGTACCACTAGTCCGCATTCCCCGCAGATTTCTTCCCCGGACTCGTAGTCTATTACCAGTTTTTCGCTTCCGCAACCTGTGCATTTTATAGTGAGTAACCTCCGAACCTAAAAGGTGCCAGTCTTGTTAGTTGCCTTGATTTTTTATTATAAGTATAGCGTGTACAGTTTGCTTCAATTGGTGATAACCTTAATAAGTGTGTTCAGATGTGTTCAGGTGTAACCTTGAGATTCCCAGACCCATTTGCAAAAGGAAAAACAGTCACCCGCACCATCAGAATCGACGAGGGCTACGATGAGATCCTGAAATATGAGGCTGAGAGACGGGGAGTTAGCGTCAATACCATCATGGAGCAGCAGCTCAGAAAGTATGTTCAGAGCTACAGGTATTTCGAGAACCTCAGCGCAGTTACTCTATCAGCAACCAGCCTTCAAGCTTTTCTCGACGTAATCGATGAGGATGAGATACTCTCTATTGGCAGTGAGCTTGGGAAGGAGAGACCATACGAATTAATACTGAAAAGAGGCATTGAGCCAAGTTATGATTCAGCGAAGTGGTACATCCTAGAGGTGCTGGGAGATCAGAGTGGCTGGCTTAGCCCAACGATCAATGTCAGAGGAGGAAACGAGTACATTCATCTGAGCCACCCCTTCGGTTACAAGTGGAGCCTGTTCCTGCAGGGATACTTTGGCGTGTTCTTTAAGGAAATCGTTGGCGTAACGCCTGAAGTAGATGTCTTGTCAGCCTCGATAACCTTCACATTTAAGATTAAGGATATAGAGAAGGCGACAGGTAAAAAAATGGATTAAAGCCGAAAAAGGCGGTGGAACGGGCGTTACCTTTAATACACCTAACCCCTCAATGTGAATAAAATCAACCATTGGTGAACATGAATGGCATTTAAAATGGCGAAAGTCGGTGAACTGAAGGAAGGAAGCTATGCAATCATCAACGATGAGCCCAGTCAAATAGTTCAGATCACGAAGAGCAAACCAGGAAAACATGGAAGCGCTAAATTCAGGTGCACAGCCATCAGTCTATTCGATGCAAGGAAGCAGAGCTACGTAGCCAGCACAGACACAAACATACAGATACCCATCGTAGACAAAAGAAGTGGACAGATCGTCAGCGTATCCCCGGCGAGCATCCAGCTTATGGATCTTGAGACCTTTGAAGTAATAGACGTAGCAACCCCCAGCGATGAGGAGATTGCTTCAAAGATCGAGGCCGGTAAAGAGGTCGAGTACTGGATCGTCATGGATCGTATTAAGATCCAGAGAGTCAAGAACTGAAGGCTCATAGATGAAGAAGGTACATCAAATCAGGCTTCACGCTGGCATGACTGCTGGCGAGTTAACTGATGAGATGCGTCTAACAGGTGTAATGCAGGGGGGCAGAGTAGGCAGGGCCGCCGATATAGTTGCGGAGATGTTCAGTGACCCCAGTTATACTACTTTTATCACGTTAAGCGGACCACTCGTACCCGGTGGACTGCGGGTAGTTCTACGTGACCTCATCAAGAAGGGTTACGTTGACGCTGTGATGACGAATGGGGCTAACATGGTTCATGACATCGTTGAGTCTATGGGTAGAAGTCACTTCATAGGCTCTGTAAACGTGGACGATGAGGAACTATACGAGCAAGGCTACAATAGGGCTTACGATATTTTCATCGAGAATGATACCTTTGTGGACATCGAGAAGTATGTAGGCAAACTCGTCGATGATATTCCAGAAGAGAAAAGAGACGGTATCGCTTTCCACGAGTTCTTGAATGAGCTTGGGAAAAGAATAACAGACGAGGAATCCATCCTGAAGGCAGCTGCCGACAAGAATATACCTATTTTCAGCCCCGGCTTCCTCGACAGCATGCTTGGAATACCGCTCTGGCTTTACGGTAAGCAGAAGAAACTCGTCTTCAACCCATTGAAGGACTTTGATCTTCTATCAGACATGGTGTTCGACGCCCAGAAATCAGGAGCCATCATACTGGGGGGAGGAACACCCAAACACCACACCCAGTACATGCATACACTGCGTGAAGGACTCGACGCAGCTGTTCAAATAAGCAGCGCAAGAGTCGAGGATGGAAGCCTGAGTGGAGCTCCCCTGCGTGAATCCATCACATGGGGTAAGCTCAGGAAGGGACAGCTTGAGGAAAAGACAGCCACGATCTTCGGTGAGGTAACATCTCTATTCCCGTTGATTATTGCAGCGGCTATTGAGAAAGTTGAGAAAAAAGAATAACCAGCTCGAAAGAGCCAGGCTATCTCTGTAAGGAATCCTCTATTACTATATGAAATGCTCTGGACCAATGCAGCCTTCAGTATACTTTGTGAACTCTTCATCACATAGAGCAGCGATGAAATCACCATCCCACCACTCAAACGTGGTGATATCCTCATGGACAACCATGATGTGCGGCACCCCTGCCTCAACAGTTGCAACCTCACCCACCTTCAGTGGAATAGTTTTCTCCACGCCGTCCTCAAGCAACACATAATCCGCTTTACCAGAGATAAGCAGAGTATACTGCTTATTCGGGTGGATATGGTTACCTCTGTATGAGCCTACCTTGGTTTCAAGCACTGAATAGAATCTTCCATCTCGTTTAAAGGCGTAGCCTTTTCCTATGCCTTCGAATGTTCCCCATTCATCAAGTTTTAGACTGAGTCTTGTTCCTCTCCTTGAGCAGGAGCCAATGGTTTATTCCGGTATTTATTCATTATTGGTGAATTGATTCCTATAGGAATGTGGTAATTGTTCTAATTACAACAATTAACGCCCCAATATGCCATAAATAATACAGGCTAACAAAAAATATTTCACAAAGAATAAATACGATGATAAAATTCCTGTAGGCATGCTCCCAGCAATTGATATAATCCCAGATCGCAGAAGAAAACTTGGACTGACCCAGAACCAGCTCGCGGAACTAGCAGGAGTAAGCCAAAGCTACATAGCCAAACTAGAAGCTGGGAAGATAGAGCCAAGCTACCTTAAAGTGAAGGCAATATTCGAAGCCCTCGACAAGCTTGAACGCAAGAAAGAGGTACAGGCATCAGAGATCATGACAGAGGACCCTATTTTCGTACAGCAGACCGCAACTGTGCAGGAGACAGTTGAGATAATGCGTAAGAATGGCTTCAGTCAGCTACCTGTGTTTGATGGAGACAAGCCTGTGGGTGGCGTCAGTGAAAGGACTCTCCTAGACCATATACTGTACAATGACGATGGTGTGCCGCCGAGCAGAAAACAGGTGAAAGAAATCATGGAGGATAGCTGGCCAATGGTATCTGAGGATGCTCCGCTTACACTTCTCTCAAATCTGCTGAAGTATTACCCTGCAGCCCTTGTTCAGCATCAGGGACGCGTCGTGGGTATTGTCACCAAAGCCGATCTCTTAGGGGTAATCAGTAGCTAAACAAAATTCCTATTAGCCAGCCTTACATCACGTATGGCATGAAGCTCGATAGGAAAAAGGTACTCTCAATATTCATTTTGTTTCTTTTCTCAGGCAGCATTATCAGTTTAGCCGCAAATGTCTTCTTAAAGCCAGCCACTAATACATCAACAATGTCAGACACCGTTGTACTAGAGACAAACAAAGGAACCATAGAGATCGAGCTGAACAGGGAGAAAGCGCCTATAACCGTAGATAACTTCGAAAACTATGTAAAAGCGGGCTTCTATGATGGGCTTTGCTTTCACAGAATAATCAAAGGATTCATGATTCAGGCTGGAGGATTCTACGTAAACGGTACATACAGAGCACCAAATGACCCTATTCAGATCGAGTCAAATAATGGGTTAAAGAACCTTAAAGGAACCATCGGCATGGCGAGGAGTAGCGACCCCAATAGCGCCACGAGCCAATTCTTCATAAACACAGCTGACAACCCCAGCCTAGACTACCCCAGCTTTGACGGTTACGGGTACACTGCCTTCGGCACAGTAACAGTGGGCATGGATATAGTGACAGCCATCGAGAACGTAGCGACAGACACAAGGGTAACACCCTATGGCTCCATGGATGACTGGCCAATAGAGCCTGTTGAGATTATAAGAGCCTACATGAAAGAAGGTTAAACTCATTCACTGAAAAAATGTGGGTTGCCCGTATTTCTACAGGCTGTATTCGACTTCTCCGTTGATGATCACCTTCTGGCACTTGGTCATGTAATCAAGAGGGTCACCGGTAAGCAGCCTCAAATCAGCGTCTTTACCAACCTCAAGACTTCCAACTCTATCACCTACACCGATGATTTCAGCTGGGACAATGGTGATTGCCTTCAAAGCGTAATCGTATGGGAGTTCATGCTTGACGCTCAGTGCAGCGCATATGGGCAAGAACCGGATGGTGCTTCCCACCGCGTCGGTTTGAATTGCAAACTTAACGCCCGCATCATACATAATTTTAGGTGTATCGTATCCGAGTTCCCTCATCTCCCACTTGCCACGAGCCGTTAAACTTGGTCCCCAGACCGCCGGCACCTTTTTCTCAGCAATGTATTCAGCAATCCTGTGCCCCTCTGTGGCGTGTTCCCAGCTCATCTCCACGTTAAACTCTTCGCATATTCTGATGGCGGTTGCCACATCATCTGCGCGGTGAGCGTGGGCCCTTAATGGTATCTCTTTTTTTAGTACGGGTACGAGCGCCTCCAACTTGATGTCTTTCTCAGGCATTTTCTCGGGCTCATCTCTGAATTGCTTCTTCTTCTCCATATAGCTCTGAGTTTTCTGGAGCCATTCTCTCAGTATTCCCGCTACACCCATCCTCGTGGCGGGCATCTTCTTAGCCTCAACACCGTACACCCGCATGGGGTTCTCACCGAAGGCGATCTTCATACCACTTGGGTTACGTATAACCATCTGGTCTAATATCTGCTTAGGGGCGGTCTTTACTACAACACCGTGTCCTCCGATGACGTTTGCGCTACCGGGTAGTATCTGGGCGGTGGTAATGCCTTCGTGGAGGGCTGCTGCTAGTCCTGATTCGTCTGCGTTTGCCTTTATGCCATCCAAGGCCCGGCATCACGTATTTGGCTTTCAGCGGTTTCACTCCGTCGGGGATTTTGACATCAGCACCGATTTTCTTGATTTTTCCTTTCTCAATGAGTACGACTACGTTCTTGATGATCCCATTTGTTATTGTGTTTACTTTTTTTCCTATTATTGCGATCATTTTCATCATCTTTTCCGTTTTTTTTCGATAAAGATTTTTTGATTCATATAAAATAAAAAAGGGAGAGGATTAAACTTCGAGTGTCTCCTTCTTCATGAACAGGTCGTATCCAATCATGCTGGCTAGCATGATGAACTCTAACACTATGAAAGCTAATCTCGCATCAGTTGGGTTCGGTGGGATTCCGAGCAGATACTGGGAACGTCCGATGAAGAGGCTGTACCTTGTGAGCACATTGTATCCGTAGGCTGAGCCAAATCCAGCCATCATGGTGTATCGCGCGATCCTCTCCACCACCTTCATAGGCGCTGATTCACGGATATCTCCAGTAAACCAGAAGTAGAGTAATACGCTCGGCACCATTATCTGGATCAGTATATTGTTGATGGCTCAATACGCTTAGACCAGCTAAGGTCTGAGGCCCAGTGGTGGCGTCTCGGAGGTTTGCTATTCCGTGGCTACAGAAGACTGGTCGTCCCATCTCAACTGCTTTGCCTAATGATTCATCGATGGCGTCGATTCCTGGGATGCGTCGTACTTTTGGTATTGTGCCTCCCTGTGCTCGCTTGATGTAGTAAGCTACTGACGCCATGATGGCAATTAGACATATTAGCCCGAAGATTCTTCCAGCTATGAGAAAGGTCATTGTTATGTCTCCTTTCTCCGAATTGTATTACAAAGATTCGAATATATAATATTCATCTTTAAATCAAAGTTGAAGATAGCGTTTTACCGCTCGTTTCACACAGTTTGTGCGTAAATTTCTAAAAAGAGGACCGAATAATTCTGATTGTCTTGAATGCCTCAACTAAGCGGATACTTCTTCAATATATTCTAGATGAGACAAAAGAAAGCGTGCTTGATCTAAATGATGCGAAGGAAGCCCTCGTTATCACTGGAGAAGCGCTCAAAGAGATCATCGACAGACTACAGGCAGAAGGTTTGATCAGCGTTGAGGATGACAAGGTGTCTGCTTCTCTAGATCAACGGCTTGAGCTTGCTGTGGCTGCCATTAAGCTTGGGGCAGATTTTGAGAAAGTAAGTAAATCCCTTGGGTGGCTTGAGTTTGAGGAGCTGGTTGCCAGAGTCTTCAGGGAGAACGGGTATAATACGATGAGCAGATACCGATTCAAGGCTAATGGTCGTAGATGGGAGATCGATGTCTTGGCCACCAGCTACCCGTATATCATATGCGCTGAGTGTAAACACTACACGTCAGGGATGGGAAACAGTACAGCTAGAAACATTATTGAGATTCATCTTGAGAAGACAGAGGTCCTGAGCAAGCACATCGCCGAGGTGGCGAAGAAGATTGGTGTTCAGAGCTGGAAAAACGCGATACTGGTTCCAATTACTTTGACACTGTCACCTACAAAGATGAACATCTATCGCAGGATGCCGAGCGTATCAGTTTTCACACTCCCCAGTTTTCTAGCTGAGTTTCCGGGTTATCTTGAGCGTATGAACCATTACCCCGTGGATATTCCAGAGTTCAAGCCAAAGCCCAAGCAGCTTAAACTCGATTAATATTTAGCCTTGATTAATTTGTTTGAATCTTTTAGGCTTGCTAAAGGTAACCCCTAAAAGCAGCCAGTGTTGAGGTTGCGCAATGGATAAGAAAAGTATCGCCGCTTCAGCTGTAATCGGAGGCTTGCTCATCTTTGTTATCAAGCTCTATGCTTGGTATATTTCTGACTCGGTGGCGCTGCTCTCTGACGCGCTTGAATCCATCGTGAACATACTTGCATCAATCATGATGTTCACAAGCGTCTGGATTAGCTCAAGGCCCCCAGATGAGGACCACAAGTATGGACACCAAAAGATAGAGAATATCTCATGTCTAATAGAGGGCTTCCTGGTTATCATCGCGGGCGCGCTGATTGGCAATGCCGCTTATGGCCGATTATTCAACCCGGTGACCCTTGAGAAACTGGACTTCGCTATAGTTGTCTCGCTTTTCGCAACCAGCCTTAACGGATTTCTCTCATGGCTACTAATGAGAACTGCCTCCAAGACCAACAGCATGGCTCTGGAAGGCGATGCAAAACATCTGCTATCAGATGTTATTTCATCTGTCGGCGTGGTGTTTGGTCTCTACTTAGGCAAAATACTGGGTATACCCCTCGCAGACCCAGTGATGGCGATGATCGTAGCACTGTTAGTATTGAGGATGGGTATCGGACTAGTCTTGAAGGCTGGCGGAGACCTGATGGATGAATCATGCAAGGACGCTGAGGCAGACATCAGAAGGATAATGGACAGGCACAATACCAGCTTCGTGAACTATCACAATCTCAGAACACGGAAGAGCGGGGACAGAGTCTTCGCCGAGCTGCATCTGAGTCTGGATGGAAGCCTCTCGGTTCAGGAGGCGCATGACTTTACGGATCACCTTGAAGAAAATTTCAGGGACGAACTACCAAATGTGACCCTGACCATACATATTGAACCAGAAAATAATGGGGAAGATTAGAGACTCGTTTGTGATTGTCAGCAAGGCGACAAATATTGGAAGTATTCTTTTACTCTTCATGTACCTCAGTAGTATCTATATCAAAACGATACTTTAGGAATAACCAGAACCGGACTAGGAATTAATGTTCCAAATAAATATAATAAAAGAAATTAGTTGAGCTTGACATATTTCGCCAGCTCTTCAGCTTCCTTGGCTAGGTCCAGTACCTGCATGGTCTTCTTCGTGGGAATTCCACGCTCGTCCCAGCCTCGTTTCTCGTAGTATGAGGAGAGGAGCTTGTCGTACTTTTCCATGTCAAGATGTTTACCCTTAAGCGGACCCTTGAGTAACGGGTGTTTGAACCAGCGTACTGGGGGGTAATCCATCGCACGGCTCCATTCATCACCATACTCTCTAGCCCAGAAGGCTCTAACCAAGGCATAGACCCTGTCACCCATCTTCCACATATTATCAAGGCTCATCTTGACGCCTGTGGCTGCCTCAAAGTACTTGGGGTAGTCCTCAAGCGGGTAACCTAGCTCAATCCATGGGAATCTACATCCTACAAATGTCTCAAACATGCCGCCCCTGATGCGCTGGAACTCAATGACCTTATCTGCCTTCTCTGGGCCGTATCCATCTCGGTTTCCGGTGCTGATCTCCCAACTGATGACCCACGCGTCCTTGTGGTGGGCTCCTATTGGGCTGGTTCCGAAGCTCAAAGCCATGCCGGGACAATGGTGACAATCGTATGCGCTTACCTCAAGCCCCTTGACCTGAATAGCGAAATCTGCTGAATCTCCGCCTATCTCCTTTGCAGCAGCCCTCGTGCCTTTTCCGAAGATAGCCCCATGACCCTCCATGTTAGCCATCTCATAGAGCAGTTTCTTGGCTCCCTCGAAGTCGCCGAATTTTAGATCCATGTCTACGAGTCCCTTCTCGGCGCACTCCATCGCGAAACCTATGCAGCTTCCTGCACCTATGGTGTCTAAGCCAAGTTCATCACAGATCCTGTTGAGGGTTCCTACCTCCGCTAAATCGCCGATACCAATGTTGGAGCCCAGCATGGTGACGTTCTCGTAGTCTAGCTCGGATTCTCTGCCCTCGCTGTCCAGTATGGTGTTTCCACAGATCATGTTGCAGTTGGGGCACCCACGCTGGGTTACAGTAGCCGCATGTACGGCATCCCCGTTGACGTTCTCTATGTGCTCAAACTGTCCCTCGCTGAAATTGCGTGTGGGTAGAGCGCTGGCCGTCTGCATCATATCAGCCGCCATCATGGTTCCCTCCTTCTTCCAGTTTGGATAGGCATCAAATTTGAGTATCTTGTCGAAACCTTCTTTACCGAGTTTCTTGAGTTCCTCGGGGTGGGCTGCCGGTATTTCATGGTCCCCGTTGAATATCACGGCTTTGAGGTTTTTACTGCCCATCACGGCTCCCATACCGGGGCGTCCACCGGCTCTACCTTTCTGGGCTACAACAGTGGATATGTTGCAGAGGTTTTCTCCGCTCTGACCGATGATGAGTACACCAGTGGCTTTGCCGTGCTTCTCTAGTAGCCAGTCCTCTGTAACGTAGCTGTCTTTGCCCCAGAGGTGGCTGGCGTCGTGTATCTCGACTTTCTCATCTGCTACGGAGATGTATACTGGTTTATCGGCTTTGCCTGTGACTACTACTGCGTCGAGCCCGCATTTCCGCATGTTTACCGAGGCGCGGGTTCCAAGGTTTCCGTCACCGTAGCCTCCCGTTAGGGGACTCTTTGCGGCTACCACCATCTTGCCGCTGTTTGGTATACTGTACGCAGTGTATGGTCCCGCTGCGAATATGAGCATGTTTTCGGGTCCGAGGGGGTCTGCTCCCTTTGGTAGTTCATCCCATAGGAGTTTGACTGCGAGTCCTCTTCCTCCGATGAAGCGTTTGGCTATGTCCTCAGTGTAGACTGTGACTTTCGATGTTTTCTTTGTTAGGTCTACTCTGAGGATTTTTCCATTCCATCCCTTCATGTTTATCGGTTATCTGAACGGCTATCCTGCTTAAGCCTTTTACCATCGACTAGAATATTGATGCAACTCGGAGAGTTTATTGAGTGATCCAGTATTAATGCTGAGGCTTCAAGACCGAGTGTTATATCAATTTATCTAGTT
>CAYTVK010000050.1:0-10873 GCA_964441725.1 uncultured Candidatus Bathyarchaeia archaeon
TTCGGTTAAGAGGATGAATAAACTGGGTATGCTCGTAGATGTTGGGCACACCAACGACAGGACCGCCATCGAGACCATTGAGGCAAGTGATTACCCCATCTATGATAGTCACACTGGGCCAATTGCGATAGCTCAGGGTCACACTAAGGGAGATGAGGCATTACATACTTTGGCAGAACATGATGGAGTTTTCGGTGTTGGCAGCGCGGGTCAGGGTCTACGCACCAAGGAGCACCCTGTGGGGAGTATTGAGAGCTACATGGAGTGCGTGGAGTACTGTATCGATCTCATGGGTATAGAACACGTTGGCTGTGGACCAGATACCCTGTACGGTGCTCATCAGGAGCTTTACAAGGTCTGGTTCCCCCGTAGACAGGGGCACTATATTCGTGAGGGAGGGGAGACTGTGAAGCCTTATCCTGTTCCTGAGGTTGTGACTGATCCGGGTTATGTGAAGGGGCTTGAGAATCCCAGCGAGTTCGTCAATGTGATGCGGTGGATGATCAAGCACGGGTACAGTGATGTTGAGATACAGAAGATAGTGGGTGGAAACGCGTTAAAGCTACTTGAGAAGGTATGGATTTAATTCCTTACCGATACGTTTTTCGTCATTATTTATCCGTTACTCTACCAGTTTTTTACACTATTTGAGATCGGTTTTAATTTATTCTGGGGTTGGTTTCATGAAAATAAGCCTGTTATGGGCTGGGATGTACCTACCCCCCCTCCCTCTAGGGGTTAGAAGCCTAATCCCATCTGGCTGCAGTGGTAAAGAACTGGATGATGCTTTACCTCATATTTGCACCAGATATTATCGAGTTTTGATGCGTCTTCTCCTATGCTATCTAGTACGCAGTGCAATACCTCATGGTTGATGGCCATCTCCACCTCGTCCTCGGTCACAATGACTCCGTTAAACTCTTTCGCTTGCTCGTAGCCTCCAAAGAAGAGATAGTATTGTCCATCATCTGTGACAGATGCGCCGTTGTGGCCGATGATGACTATTAGTTCTTCATTGAACTCCATTGTTAATCCCTAGAGTCTGTAGGCTTCTACGATCGTGGTATTAAAAGTGAATTAAAGGAGATTATTGAAGGATAATTAGAACTGTTACTCTATAGCCCAGTCACTAGAGCACCACAAGTCTCTTCTCTAATCCTTCAACTATGATGACTCCGATTACTCCGCCAACTAGGCCGCCTGCTCCATGCAACGCAGCGAAAAAAGCTACGCCGCCAAAGGCAGAGGAGAGGAAGGCAGGAGCCATGAAGAATGTGCCAATGATTACGCCAGCTACGGTAGTCGAGGTGAATGAAGACAGCAGCAGAAGACTTCTACCCGTTACGTTGCTATTCAGTATTCTATCATAGCCTAATACCAACGTAAAGGCTTCAAACACAAAGGATGCCCCTGTAAATCCTAGAAACTGAACCCCACCGGGATTCATGATAAAGCTGATGATTGTTGCGATTAAGCCCACCATGACTGCTGATCCGGGTTTCCTCACCCACCAAACGGTTAGGGATAAAGTTGCTATTCCCAGCATGTCGCATAGGATGGGTAGATGGGTCATGTTCCAGAAAGCTGGACCTATTATGGCGTTGATTACCGCCCATAGTGTCGCTGATATCGCGATCGTGGAGATTTCTTTTGTATTAAAGTACATTCAATCAACCAACTTCGTGTTACGTTTTACCTGTGATCGTAACACGATACATAAAAGTTTTCCCCCGAGACCCCTTATAGTACCCATGAGTGGAAACGTGAAACGATTCAGCGTCTCTCTTCCCCCAAGCCTCGTAAAGGAGTTTGACGAAACATGGCAGGGCATGGATTATGAGAACAGGTCCAAAGCAGTACATGACGCATTCCGTAGCTTCATATCGGAGGCGAAGTGGATCAAAAAAGCATCAGGGAAGATGATAGGCGTAGTACTCGTCCTCTCATACCTAGACAAGCCTAGTCTTTCCGATGAAATGACTGTTCTTAAAAACAGTTTCAAGGAGATAATCTACTCTAACCAGCAGACCTTTGTCGAGGACAACAAGCTGCTTGAGGTGATGAATGTCAAGGGAGACGCCGGGGAGATCAAGAAAATGATTGAAGCCTTGAAGTCCAAAAAAGGAGTCAAGCAGGTAACCTCATCCATAATAACTCTCTAAATGTCGTCGAAACCGTGATATGATATCAGACACCCTCTATCATCTATGAATTGCTCCCGTGCACTCTTAGAGATGCTCAAAAACTACGAGACAGAATACATATTTGGTTTACCCGGTGAGACCACTCTGCCGTGGTATAAGGAGTGGTTGGACTACCCTGAGATCAAGCATGTGATGGCGCGTGACGAAAGATCATCTGCGTTCATGGCTGACGGCTATGCGCGTTTCAGTTTTAAACCCGGTTTATGCGAGGCTCCCAGCGTGGGAAGCACGCATGTCTTACCCGGAGTAGCAGAGGCATACAAGGGATCGTTACCTATGATTTTCTTCACCTCCGATATTCCGCTTCATCTTGAGACCCGTAACATGCTCACAGGACTGGATCAGACAAGCATGTTCAAGGGAATAACAAAGGAATCCATCACCGTCACAAACCCAGAGCAGATACCACACACCATCAGACGCGCCTTCAGAGTAGCGACAACGGGAAAACCCGGTCCAGTTCACATCAGATTACCCTATGACGTGCTGCAGGGCGAGGTAGTCGATCCTCAACTGTATGCCCAGAAAGATTTCACAGTGTATCCGGGGCATAGATCAGTTGCGGCTACTGGTAAGATCATTGAGGCTTTGAAGCTGCTGGGTGAGGCTGAGAACCCGGTGTTTATCTGCGGTCAGGGCGTGCTATACAGTCAGGCTTGGGATGAGGTAGTGGCGTTGGCTGAGCTATATGCTGCCCCCGTTGGAACCACTATAAACGGTAAGGGTTCTATGCCTGAGAATCATCCACTGAGCATCGGCGTCATTGGGGCGCGGGGTGGAACAAGCTTCAGCAACAAGGTGGTATGTGATGCTGATCTGGTCTTCTTCATCGGGAGCAGCACAGATAGCGCTGGCACGGATAAGTGGACGATTCCACCGACTGATACCTCTGCAAAGATCATCCAGCTGGATATCAGTGAGCAGGAGGCTGGTAACAACTATCCGGTTGATGTTATTCTCATCGGAGACGTTGCAGCCACAATCGAGTGGATGCTTGAACTAGCCGACACAAGCCCACGTGAGATGATGAAGCTACCCAGAATCCAGAAACTAGTAGAAGAAAAGAGGAAACACGACGAATACGTGGCTAGCCTAGCAGGGAGCAACGAGACACCTATTCATCCTGTGAGATTCATAAAAGAACTGGAGAAGGCGCTGCCCAAGAAACGCTGCATGGTGATAGATGTAGGCACAAGCGCCATCTACACATCAACATTCTACAAGGTGCCTGAAGCAGGCAGGTCTATGGCCTACAACTTCGCGATGGGAAGCCTTGGATACGCCATACCCACATCCATCGGAGCCAGTGTAGCGAGACAGGACAGCTGCGTAGCCGCTCTAATAGGTGACGGCAGCTTTGGTTTAGCAGCAGCTGAGCTTGAGACAGTCGCTCGTCTTGGGCTTAACAATAACCTCATCGTCGTCAACAACAGCAGCTTCGGCTGGATAAGGGCGGAGTGGAGACTAAGCTATGGAGCTGAGTACGTTGACTTCGCCACCAACTTCAGGGACGTTGATTATGTTAAGATCGCGGAGGGCTTCGGATTGAATGCGAATAGGATCACAAAGCCAGAGGAGCTGGGCAGCCTCAAGGAGTTGTTTGATAGCGATGAGCCCAGTTTCACGGAGATCGTACTCCAGTCGGAGGACAAACTGGTACCACCAGTTCCATCATGGATCAGGAAAGCCCGAAAAGAGGGAGTCAGGCATATCGAGTGATCCATGATGCAGAAATACCCAGCAACCCCAGCCACCAAACTCCTCGATGAAAGAGGAGCAGAGTACACGAAACATCTCTACGATTATAACAAGTCGGGTGCGGTTGCAGCCGCCGAGATCATGGAGGTTCCTGAGCACGCCATGATAAAGACGCTGGTAATGGAGGACAGCGACCACAAGCCATTCATAGTTTTGATGCATGGCGAGAAGGAGACCAGTCTCAAGGATTTGGCGAGACAGCTTGATACAAAGAACGTTAAGACTGCCAGCATCAACGATGCCCAGAAATACACAGGATACCTCGTTGGAGGTATCAGCCCATTCGGTACACGCCGAGAAATGAAAGTCTATGCAGAGAAGACAATACTAGACCTGCCATATATTTACATCAACGGTGGGAGACGAGGCTTCATACTGGGAATGAAACCAGAAACCCTGATCAAGATACTCGATCCTATACCAGTTAATGTTGCAAGATGATTTTTTGCGCCGTTGGAGGGATTCGAACCCTCGAACCCGGTAGGATCACAGGTTCATAAGACCCGCGCAATCGTCCACTATGCGACAACGGCAGCACCAATGATTTTATTATATTTGAATATAAATTAATTCAATAGTTTTTAACATCTATACCGCAGAATATTGAGGAAAAAGATGAGCCTGTTTGATCCTACCGGGATTTTTACGGGTCTCACCTGTGCCCCTTCCGTTTTTTCAATTGGTTGGCGCATTTAAGTCATTAAGAAGGCTCTATATAATGATTATGAGATTCAGTCGAGGATATAAGTAAAGACATTCACTTTTGTTAGTCATTGAAATTCAGGGTATCGAAAAAAATAGATGAAGATTCCAAGCAGAAACTCATTCGATACCATAGTAAAAGTTGTTAAAGAGCCTCTGGATAAATTTAAGTGACTACATTTAGCTTTAAAATAGATTTAAACGCACATCAAAGCTGCAATAAAATAATCAAATAACTCATTTTCAATACCAATGGTTTTTATCTTAAAAACCACCCTAGACGTTGATAAATCTTGGAGAAATATGAGAGCACACTCATCAAGAATGGGTTCCTCCTCACTATGACGGGAGAAGGCATCGGCTCAATCATCGACGGAGCAGTCGCCATAGAAGGACAGGACATCGTAGCAGTGGGAAAAACAGAGCAAATAGCCAAAGAATACGGCACAGCAGAACACATCATAGACGCCTACGGAAAAGCAGTACTACCAGGCTTCGTAGATGGACACATCCACACAGGACTCAGCCTAGCAAGGGGACTTGCACAGGATGTCCCTGAGCTGGAATGGATGCTGAAAACCATGGCGCCATTCACAGAGCACTATACACCAGAGCATAGCATCATCGGCTCAAAGGTGGGCGTACTGGAAGCAGTGAAGGCAGGCACTACAACATTTGGTGAGATAGGCGCCAACATGGGCTCAGTAGCTGACAAAGTATTCATCCCAGCAGGCGTCAGGGCAAACCTCGCGAACACCATCAACCAGATTGGACCAGAGAGCAGACCCGACCCGAAGAAGCTCTACATATTCTTCCAAGACATCGGTGAACGCAAATTCAAGGAAGGAGTAGACCTCATCAAAGAATACGATGGCGCAGGGGAAGGCAGAATCACAGGTATTCTCAGCCCCCACGGCGCAGACATGATGGACAAAGAGCTACTATTGGCTGTAAAGGCAAAAGCCAAGGAACTTGGTAAGCTTGCTCACATACATGTTGCTCAGGGAGGACGAGAAGAGCTCCAGATGAAGATGAGGTACGGCATGACCACCATCAAATACCTCGACAGTATCGGCTACCTCGATGACCAGCTGATAGCGGCTCACTGCCACCAGACCACAGACGATGAAGTGGCCTTAATCGCAAAACGAGGCGTCAGATACGCATCATGCCCAGCAAGCATCGGAGGCATCGACGGCATCACACCACCCCTCGGATTATTCATACAGAGCGGCGGAAAATACGCCACAATAGGCAGCGATCAGGCACCCGGTAACGGGCATCACAATATGCTCGTGGAGATGAAGGTAGCCGCATTACTCAACAAGACGAGACACCGAGACCCAACGGTGCTGCCTGCTTGGAAGACTCTGAGGCTCGCCACAGTTGAGGGAGCCCACGCCATTGGGCTTGGGGATAAGATCGGCAGCCTGGAGCCCGGTAAGAAGGCGGACATCATACTACTGGATTTGAAGGTTCCTCACATGACGCCCATCATCCATAACCCGATGAACAACATCGCCCCAAACATAGTCTACAGCGCAAGGGGTGACGAAATAACCGACGTTATAGTAAACGGCGACCACATCATAGAGAACAAGGCTGTGAAAACCATGGATGAGGCAAAGATAATCGACGACGCCCAACGAGTAGCGGTAGAGATCGCTGACGGCGCAGCCCAAAAGTTCCTCGAAGGCAACGGATGGCTTGCATGGGAAGCTAAAAAGGGTCTCTACTAGCCTTTTCCCCCATTACTGTATTAAGTTTCAAGTGATTTTATTTTATTTATGAGACATATCTGGGATGCACACGTACCAATGCGTGACGGTGTGCATATTTCAGCAGACATATACCTACCAGACAGAGAAGGATCATACCCTACAGTCGTAATCGGCACGCCATACGATAACACCATGAAGAGCCACGTAGACATGGCAGCGTTCTTCGTAGCCCACGACTACGCATTCATAGTCTACGATGTACGAGGCAGATACGACAGCGAGGGAGACTTCTATCCATTCTTCAACGAGGGACCAGACGGCTACGACCTCATCGAGTGGGCGGCAAAGCAGCCGTGGTGCAGCGGCAAACTGGGCATGATGGGGGGTAGCTACAGGGGATGGATACAGTGGGCTACAGCCAAAGAAAAGCCACCTCACCTAACCACCATCGTGCCAACAGCCACAGGCGGCAACTGGATGAGAGAGTTTCCCTTCTTCAACGGGGTACCATGCCTCTGGATGTTCGGGTGGCTCAACTTTGTGGGAGCACACACAAACCAGAGCCTTGCCGGAACCACTGCGAACTGGGAGCGGATATTCAAGACGCTGCCTATCAGCGATCTGCCCGAGGCGCTGGGACGGGAGCTACCAATATGGAAGGAGTGGATGAGTCACCCAGATGTTGACGAGTTCTGGGATAAGATCATATTCACAGATGAGGACTTCAAAAACATCAATCTGCCCATTCTCCACATCACAGGATACTATGACGGAGACCAACCTGGCGCTCTCCACTACTATGAGAAAGCAGTAAAACACGGGCCAAACCCTGAACAGCAGTATATTCTCATCGGTCCATGGGACCACGCTGGAACAAGATTCCCCAAGAGATACTTGGGTGGAGTGGATTTCACAAACATGTCTCTGATGGAGATGAAGTATGTTCACCTTGAATGGTTCGACCACTGGCTCAAGGGTGTGGATAACGGCGTCGAGAACTGGTCTCTAACAAAGTACTATGTGATGAACCAGAACAAGTGGCACGAGATCAATGACCACTGGGCAATCGACCCAGAGATGAAATCATACTACCTAGAAAGCGGAGGAAAAGCCAATACCCACCTCGGAGACGGAAAACTAGCAGAGAAACCCGGAGAAGACACAAAAGACACATACATCTACAACCCGGAGGATCCAGTCATAGCCACTACCAGCTTCGACTTCTATGGATCAGCAGAAGAAGCTCCATTTGACAGGCGATACCTGCTAAGAAGAGACGACAACTTGGTTTACACCAGCCAAAAACTCGGGAAACCTGTGACGATTCTGGGTTCACCTGTAGCTGAGTTATATGTGAGCAGTGACTGCCCTGACACGGATTTCTTCGTCTCGTTGATGGATGTTCACCCTGATGGAAGAAGCATACTGGTATCAAAGGGATTGAAGAGGGCAAGATACAGGGATAACTTAGAGAAACAGGCGCTCATGAGGCAGGGTAAGGTCTACAAGATCGAGATACCCATGGACTCAACCGGTGTACAGTTCAAAGAAGGCCACAGGATAAGGCTAAGCGTAACCAGCAGCGAGTTCCCACGATACGGGAGAAACAACAACACGGGAAACCCTGTGGATACTGATACAGAGATCAGAGTAGCCGAAAACAACGTTCACCATGGAGCAGCCTACCCATCAAGGCTCCTTCTCCCAACCAGCGACTCACTGGAATAAGTCGTTGCTCTTCCATATCGCCAGTATCAGGCCGCCGATGATGGCTAGTGCGTAGTGATACCCGTTGAACGCCAATATGTTGGCGGAGAACTCGGAGTAGAAGATGTCTGAGAGAGATGAGTCGAATATCATGTAGAAGTATGGCATTGTTGATACGATGGCTCCGATTAATTTTCCGATGATAAAGCCAAGTAGGAACTGTACAATCATTCCCCGCGTAACATACTGTGCCATGCGAATATCTCTCGGAGGAGAGTATATGAAATTAACTCATAATGGAATAATTTTCCATACTATAGATTAAAACGCACGCATAAGAAGAGAATCCAATCCCTGCCTACCTACGGCGCCAACAGCCTGTCCAACTGGCTTATCGCCACGGAAGACAATGAAGTATGGGATACTTATGACACCGAACTGGGCGGCGGTCCTCTGGTTAAAATCTACATTTAGCTTAGCAAAGTATACTCTACCTGCGTAATCTTTAGCCATCTGATGAACCACAGGAGCCATCATCTTGCATGGCCCACACCAGTCGGCCCAGAAATCCACCAAGACAGGTTTATCGGTTTCAGCCAAAACCTTGTGGAAGTTTACGTCGCTTAGCTCCATTATCTCGCCGTCGCGCCAAAACGTTTGCTTAGGCGCTGTGGTCATCATCTTCTTGAGCATTTCTTCTTTTATTTTCTCAAGTTCTTTATCTGAACTCATTTTACTTGTCTAAAAAATGGTGAGTTAAGAAGATTACCCAGTCTTCTTGAGGCTCTCACCGTAACCGGGACGCGTAGAGTCGTATTTATGGGCGCCCACAGGGTCACCCGTGATCTCCTTTAGATACTCCTCGCAGCCTTTCCAGTCACCGGCTTTCCCGTGGGCGTCAACATAGTTCTGAGGCATTGGATGGGTGCCTATGATTACTGGTAACCCGACGTAGTTCTCGATGTAGGTCTTGTGGTCCTTGATGTATGGGCAGGGTGGGTAGCCTGCTAGGTAGCATGAGGCTAGGTAGATTATCTCGGCTCCATATTTCTTCATATCAGCCGGCGCGTATTCCAGTCTTTCACCAGGGCATCCTCCGCAAGCCATCCAGCCTACTACTTCCACAGGTTCATCCTTGTATTTGCTGAACACTCCGTCGCGTTCAATGATTGACTTGAAACACTTGTTACCTATGCAGGTTCTATTCCTGTCGCAGATCATGATTCCTACTTTAACCATTTGGACATTAATCCTATTCATTATTGTTATTATTTGGGTCGCAACTGAGCGATCCATCTTCTTAGCCTAATCTAAACTATAAAACTGCTGGTATAAACACTATGTAATTTAATCCCAAGTTTTTATTACACGTGCTCAATTTACTATTTTCCAGGAGAGATATTTTAGTACACCAGCGAGTAGTATAAGCCCACCAACAAAGGCAATAGATCCAGCAATCTCGGGTAGCTGTGCAGGAGCAATCTGTTGCATTACTTCAAAAATCATTATTTCACCTCCTTCGTTTGTTTTATAAGATCTAGTCCAACAACTATTGAATTTACTAGAACATCCAGTGAAAGATAATACATCTCCATATGGTAAAGCTTACACATGAATAACATTAGGGGTGGTTAACAAAATTGAACAGTTTTGGGTTCGCTGTTAAGCGATACCTGTCTCATACACTCTAGATTATAACTCACGTCACTAGCTCAACATTGTCGAATGTTGAAAATCGGGGGAATTGACAGGCATAATCAAGGCTCCTACCTTAGATGAAACAAGCGCGCGCATGTGACAGTTATCCTGATGTTACGGTTTTTAGCTTGTTTTTTATGTTTTATGCTTGTTGTAACGTGATTCCAGCATATGTTGAGAATTCATAGGCTGAGACATTATCTATTGCCTCAAAAGTATGATACCCAGCTTTTCGGGACTATTACCGGATGGCATTAAAGGACAATCAGTTACAGGATTCTTTTGACGAGGTTTGGAAGGATTGGGACAATGAACAGGGGGCAATGATATATGCTCAGGTGGTCTCCGCGTATGATTTGTTGAATCTAACAGGTGTCTTGGCTAACAGACGAGAAATTGAATTCCTCCGACAAAGAATAGAAGCTCTGGAAAAAGGAACCTTGCGCGGGCGCTAATTCGATAATTCACGGGGATATTATTGGGGATAATATCATCTATTTGATGGCTTTTCTTGTCTCCGTAGGGTACTCCGCTAGTAGCTTATCAATGAAGACCTTTGCCAAGTGTTGTTTCAAATCTGACTCTATGGTCTAGGCGGTAGACTCGTTGGTGTCCGCCTTTTCCTGTTTTCTCGGTGTAGCCTAGTATGTCTTCGTTGACCATCGCATTCAGACTGTTAATTATGCTGGCTCTGCTGATCGGCTCTTTCTCGTTTACCTCATCCCATACGGTTTTACTGTTTGCTCCCTCGGAACCGTGTCTCCATAGTACATGTAATGCTTCGACTTGGTATGGTTTGAAGAACATCTCAAGGCCTTGTTTGTTTGTCTCTAAAGATAGTGGCAAATTATTTCAAGCGTACTCCTAGTTTACTTTTATATTAATATTGTTTAAGCCCCGGGATATATCTGAAAAGGATCCAATTGACGTTAGTGGAATACGTTTTACAGAACAAAGGACAAACAGCGCGCACAAGGTAGGTAAGCCTTGGAAGGCTAGATCATTGGTCTCTTTCTGGTGGTGAGTTGTTTTAAACCCGTAATTTAGCAACAAGCTGGCGCGCATAAAAACAACCATATTACA
>CAYTVK010000051.1:0-10597 GCA_964441725.1 uncultured Candidatus Bathyarchaeia archaeon
CCGCAGTAGTGCTGATAACAGTACTGGGTTACTCACTGAAGGAGACGGGGCTAATGGTTCGTTTTATCGAGGGACTCAGCAAGGTACTACCGGGAAACGTATTACTCGCAACGATACCGGCGCTCTTCGGCTTCCTGTCTATGCCCGGAGGAGCCCTGATGTCTGCTCCATTCATCGAGCCAGAGGCAAACAAGCTGGGACTGGACGCAGAGTCCAAGACCTATTACAATGTCTGGTTCAGGCATCTTCTCTACTGGGTGAACCCCATCACATCATCGACCATCATGGCTGTCACCCTAAGCGGGTTCCCAATAAACGAGTGGCTTAGAGTCCAGTCACCGTTGTTTTTCGTAATGGTGGCAACTGGCTTCATAATGAGCAGGGGATTCATCAAGACGCCGAAGAAGAACGGTGGATGGAAAGGATTGAGCCTTGAAAGCATGAAGGGCGGTATACCTATAATCATCACAGTGATAATGACCATATACGGTGAACCCATATGGGCTTCACTCTTTGTAGGCATCCTCGTAGCCATGGTTCTGGGCAGGGTGAAGCCTAAAGATGGGTTAATGATGTTCAGGAACGGTGTCCAGTGGGACCTAGCGTTAGCCATCATCAGCATGCTATATCTGAGGGACATAATCGAGACTACAGGGTCTGTGCTGCGTCTATTCGAGGTTGTGATTCAGTCTGGGGTGCCCCTCTTGGCGATAGCCATTGTGATTCCACTGTTCATCGGAGCAATCTCTGGCTCACCAGCTATGGGCGTAGGAATAGCATTTCCCATACTGCTACCGTTGTTCGGAGCCCCCAACATCCACCTCACCAGCATCGTCTTCCTCGGGATTACGTGCACATACATTACCTCGCCCCTGCACCTGTGTCTGGTCTTGACGAACAACTACTTCAAGTCGGATATGAACAAGGTAATCAAGTACCTCGCCCCTAGCAGCCTCATCTTATACATAGTGGGCTTGATCTACCACCTGTTTCTCAACACCCTCTAGGGATATCTTTTAACAAACCCAATCGGATTCATTTTTGAGTGCCATTGGGAGTACTATTGACGCCTCTGATACAGAAGCAGGAGATGACTCTGGATGATCTCAGGGGAAAGAGTTTCGCTGTGGATGGCTTCATTGTACTCCACGAGTTCCTCGCACTCATAAGAGACAGAACAGGTAAGCCCCTCACGGATGAACACGGTAACGTAACCAGTCATCTGGTTGGGCTTGCGTTCAGAACCACTCGTCTGATATCTGATTACGATATGAAGCTGGTGTTTGTCTTTGATGGAAAGCCACCTGCCTTGAAGAGTGAAGAATTGGTGAATAGGAGAGAAGCGAGGAGAAAGGCAGAGGAAGAGTACCAAGCGGCAGTGGATAGAGGAGACCTAAAGGAAGCGTTCAGCAAGGCAGTAATGACAGGCAGATTAACGACACAGGGGTTAGAGGACACAAAACGGTTACTTGATCTGCTCGGAATACCGTGGGTTCAGGCTCCCAGCGAAGGCGAAGCACAGGCAGCATATATGGTTCAGAGAGGCGATGTATGGGCAGCCAACAGCAAGGACTATGACTCTATGCTATTTGGGGCACCTAGATTGGTTCGTTTCCTCAGTATCAGTGGGCAGGAGTGGTTGCCCAGTAAGGATAGGGCGAGGAAGGTGCTGCCTGAGTTGATTGATTTGGATAGGTTCCTCGGTTACAATGGGATAACGAGGCAACAGTTGATCGATATGGGGATACTGATTGGCACAGACTTCAACACGGGAATCAAGGGAATAGGACCTAAGACAGCGTTAAAACTCATCAAAAAACATGGGAGACTCGAAGAACTACCCACGGATATAATGGAAAAACTACCAAATACAATAGACCAGATTCGGGACCTCTACTTGAACCCAGATGTCACTGACGATTATAGCGTTGAAGGGGGAAAATTACAGGAAGAGGCGTTGGATGATTTTCTCTGTGGCGAAAAAAACTTCTCGACCCGCCGAGTGCAGATACTTATTAACAGGATGAGAGCCAAAGCAGCGCAAAAATCCCTCGAAGACTACTTTGGAGGCAGCCCATGACTGAGACACCGTTCAAGAGTCTAGCACAATTATGCAAGGAACTTGAATCCACCACCAAGCGTAAAGAGAAGACAGCTCTCATCAGCGCATTTCTGAAAACTCTGGAGCATGACGAGTTGAAGCCAGCCATACTCCTGATTATTGGAGCCGTTTTCCCTGAGACAAGTGACAAGACGCTGGATGTGGGATGGAGTACCCTCAGACGGGTAATAGATAGGGGAGGTCAGACAACCCTATTCAGACATCAGCTTACTATCAATGAAATCTATGATACATTCCAAGAGATAGCAAAAGCATCAGGCGGAGGCAGCAGAAAACTCAAGAAACAGTTACTCGAACGCATGTTTGCTCAGACAGAGCCAGTGGAGTCCGAGATATTGGCAAGGATAATTTTTGGCGAGATGAGAATCGGAGTCAATGAGGGAATGATGGTTGAGGGAATCGCTGAAACCACAGGCACCGATTCGGCTCTTGTACGTAGAGCGTTGATGATGACCGGAGATATAGGGCTCGTAGCCGAGGAAGCTATCCAGCGTGGCGAAGAGGGGCTTCTGAGCCTTGAGGCAACGCTTTTTGTTCCCTTGAAGCCCATGCTCGCTAATATGGCAGAGTCTCCAGAAGAAGTGTTAGAGGATTATGGTGGAAAAGCTGTCTTTGAGTACAAGTATGATGGGGCTCGCATACAGATTCATCGAAAAGGCGACGAGGTAAGAATATTCAGTAGAAGATTATCAGATGTCACCGATAGCATACCCGACATAGTAGAGAAGGTGAAGAACTTCTCAGAGGAAAAAGACTTCATAATCGAGGGAGAGGTGGTGGCGGTGGGTAAAAACAAGCATCCGCTACCTTTTCAGGATTTGATGAGACGCTTCACAAGGGTGAATGAGGTGGATGATATGATACAGCAGGTGCCCTTGAGGCTTTACCTCTTCGATGCCCTCTACTATGATGGAAAACTGCTCATCGATGACCCTTACAGTAAACGCTGGAGTATATTAGAGAAGATCGCGCCAAAAGCGTACCTAACAAAGAGAATCATCACGGGTAACTCGGAGGAGGTGAAGAAATTCATGGAGCAATCCATAGAGGAGGGACATGAGGGCTTGATGGCTAAACGACTCGATTCTCCTTACAGCCCCGGTGCAAGAGGCAAGAACTGGTACAAGCTCAAACCCGTCGAAACATTGGACGTGGTCGTGGTCGCTGCTGACTGGGGCAGTGACCGTAGAAGAGACTGGCTGAGCAACTATCATCTCGGGGTCTGGAACGGAGAAGAGTACCTCGTTATAGGTAAGACCTTCAAGGGTTTGACTGATGATGAGTTCAGGTGGATGACGGATTATCTTCAAGGAATACGGGTACGGGAGTCACATTACACGGTCTATGTCAAACCAGAGCTAGTAGTAGAGGTAGCGTTCAACGAGATACAGAAAAGCCCCCACTACAAATCAGGATATGCATTACGATTCGCTAGAATAACAAGGATAAGAACAGATAAAGCCCCAAGCGAAGCCGACACCTTGGAAAAAGTATCAGAACTGTACGAGCGACAGTTCAAGCACAAAGACAGATTAGATGGGTAACATGCGTCTTAATCCACCGATAATCGTCTGAACTGCGGAACCATCCCGGATGGGCTCACCCTCGGTTCTTGGCTCAGACCGGTTCTCAATCAACTGGAAGTGAACCAGTAAACCCACCAAGACCAAGACATCTAACACGAGAACCCACCAGCTAATCGCGGTGGAATACAACGTGAACGAATCTGTGATAAAAACCCCAAGGGGTAACGCCAATCCACCGGCTGCAAACAGAATAGCAGCCAAGGCAAAATAGTAAACCCACACAGTGTGCTTACGCATAGAATCAGCCTCCAACCTGAGCCTATTCACGCTCTCAAGCTTCTCACGCCACTTCTCACCAAAACCCGCTATCTCAACAGCCTCAGGGTCCAACTCGATGATATCCTGCATCTTGGCGACGAATTCCTCATTCTCCCGCTTCATCTGCTCACGATAAGCCTCCTCATATATCTCCAGCCTCTGGGTGAACTCCTCATCGAACAGGAGCCACCAGAGTACAAAGTTACCCATGGAGACTATCACGGCGGATATGATCAGAATATATGGCTCATTCAACTTGAGAAGAAAAATGTCTCTCGGTTTAAAAAATATGGGTGAAAAAAGGGGATTTTAGGCGTCCTTCAACTGATCCAGTGGAGGTTTAAGGTCCAACGGGATAGGCGGCTTGTATTCACGACCCGCAAGACGCTCAACCCACTCCTCCCGTACTCGTTTGAGAAGATCGGGTTTAGTGAGCAGATCGAGACCCGCTGCTGCGTGGACCTTGGTGCTGAAGATCAAGCCCTTATGACCGATGCTCATGCCATTCTGGGCGACAAACTGCCAACTGTGACCCGGAGTGCCCAGCATGCTGCAGGTGGTGCCGAACTCGATTGTTGGCGTCACCCAGCTTACGTCACTTACATCTGTGCTTCCAGCCCCAACCATTCCTTCACGGTAGTCATCCAAGACACGGTCATCAAAGTGAACGTCTCGTAGTTTCTGCCAGTCTGGTCGATTAGACTTCTGGAGGCCATTCATCTTCTTATCGATGTCGATGCTCTCAGCCATCTTATCTGCGAACTCAAGCTCCTCCTCAGTATGCGTAGGGGCCCCAATGTTCCGCATCTCCGCAACGATCAGATCAGCGAGAGCCTTGTTAGGCAGCTTGTTATAGCACCCAGTCAGGAACTCAACCTTGCTTGTGGTCCTTGCCATCAAGTCAGCGCCTTTCACAATGTCCATGATCCAGTTATAGATCTCATCCACCTGCGCACGTTCAGGCGCCCTGTTATAGTACCATGTTCTGGCGTATGCAGGTACAACGTTGGGCTGCCCACCGCAACTCTCGTGAATGTAATGGACTCTCGCCTTCTCGATGATGTGCTCACGCATGAAGTTGACGCCATTACTCATGAGCTCCACTGCATCCAGTGCACTGATGCCGTTCTCAGGGTCACCTGCGCTGTGAGCGGTTCTACCGTAGAAGTGAACCTTGAAGCTGTTCATAGCGTTACTACTGCCGGTTCCAGCGGTGTTGGCGCTTCCCGGATGATGCGCAATAACAGCGTCCACTCCATCAAACAAGCCATCCTTGACCATCCAGATCTTACCTACGAGGGTCTCCTCAGCGGGGCAACCATAAACCTTGATGGTCCCACCGACCTTGTTCTCCTCCATCGCAGTCTTCAGCGCTATCGCAGCAGCCACTGCTCCTGAACCATAGATGTTGTGCCCACACCCGTGTCCGGGTGCACCCTCCTTTATCGGCTCCTTGTACGGTACAGCCTTCTGACTTAACCCTGCCAGTGCATCTAGTTCTCCAAGAATGCCGATTGTCGGTCCTTCACCGTTGCTCCACGTTCCAACAAAGGCGGTGGGCATCTCCGCAACACCCCTATCCACCTTAAAGCCTGCTTTCTCGGTGATACCTGAGAGATACTCGGATGTCTTGTATTCAAGGAGACCGAGTTCAGCGAAGCCCCAGACAGTGTCGCTCCACTCTATGATCTTTTTCTCGTTCTCATCTATCCATTGATAAGCGGTTTCTTTCAACTTGATCAAATATGGATAAGTTCTAGGATTGTTTTAAAACCATCCACGAACCTATGGAGCCCACCGGGGGAGCCTAGACTTCACAGCTTCAAAGAGGAAATACCCCAACCCAATAGTGATCCCGCCCTGAACCGCGTTAAACACACCGATGAGAGGAAGAAGCCCAATGGTAGCCTCCATCGGCACATTATAGAGGGTAGGTAAGGCGTATAGATTGACAACAGTCATCACGAGAATACGTGAAACAAGCCCAGCACCCCACGAGATATACTTTGAACCATTCTTCCACAGCTGTCGACCAACTTGAAGCCCCAAAACAGTGGAGAGCTCGGCCGCCACCTTCATAGAAGCAGACAATATATTACCGCTCCTAGCAACGATCCCGATCCCAGCAACCAGCGAAGTCGTCACCGAGGCAGGAAACCCATACAGGAATAAACTCAAGACAATGGGCACTCCTGTGAAGTCAAACTTCAAGCTAGGATACCAAGGAAACGGAATCTTAAGACCAGAGTACTTAAACGTGTAATCAAAAACGATCACGAGCGCAGCCAAGATAGCCGTACCCGTCAACCTAACCGTGCTGCTTTGCTTGCTCAAAACATCCACAACTTCACCTAGAGGAGTAAAGAGAATAAAAAATTAGCTACTATAGCCTATATAGTTCAAACCTTACATGTGAAAACATCACCCATCATCAAAACAAAAAGTCCCAAAACAAATAAAAACCAGAAAAAAAATTTTCCACCAAGTTACCGGCAGCTGACACCATACGGGCAGGTAACACTATCCAAAGACCTTAAAAGCAATAACCGTGCATGAAAGGGCTGTGAAGGAAGTGCATCAACTCCAATATCTACGGGCGGAGTCGACGATCTCCGCAATCTAATTCTACGCACACTAAACGATAACCAACTTTTAGTTCTCAACGCAGTAGCAGAGAGAGACCAAAGCCTAACAAGCTTACTAAAACAGTTATCCATAGAATACGGCGTACCCCTATCCACCCTAAAACTAAACGCTAGAATACTCAGAGAACTAAACCTCATCAGCTACGGATCCATACGGGAGAAAAGAGCAGCCCAGCTGGAAAACCTCGGAAGATTCATAATGAGACTAATGCTGGATGACCCCCACAGAGCCACGATACAGTTCGCGGATTAGAGAAAATTACCCTTTTTTACATTATTCTTTTATTAGATTCAAAATACAATACTTACCAATGCATACCCCAACTGGAGAGACCAGCGATACTCTAAGAAACCTCATACTAGAGTCAGAGCTAGAACTATCCAAATCAGGTATCACAGTCATAGACGAAGAGGAAAAAATAGTCTACTGGAATAAACGCTTCCTAGAAATCTGGGGACTAGAAGAAAAAGACGTGGCCAAGGCACCGAGAATAAAAGCAATCGAGAAGATTCTCACAAAACTTGTTAATCCAGATGAATTTCAGAAAACACTGGACCTTGCATACTCTGACAGAGAATATCAAGGAACAGACATCATAGAGTTCAAAGACGGAAAACAGGTAGAACGAAACACCATCACTCTCCAGAAAGACGGAAAATACCATGGAAGAATCTGGTACTTCACAGACATCACGGAACAGAAACAAAGAGAAAAAGAGATGGAGACCTACACAAGCGAACTCCAGCGCATGGTAGCCAGCAGGACACAGGAACTCATCGAGGCAGAGAAAATGGCAGCATCAGGAAGCCTAGCGAGTGAGATCGCCCATGATCTGAGAAGCCCACTACAGTCCATCAGAAACGCGGCTTACATGATGAAAAAAGATCAAGACAAATTCGAGGTAGGCTTAGAGATCATAGAGAAATCAGTGGTAAGAAGCCTGGAAATGCTTGAAGCCATGAGAAGCAGCACAAGACAGGCTGAGCCAAAGCTCAGACGCACAGACTTGAACAAGATAATAAGAGAGAGCGTCGAGGAACTCCCCAAACCAGCGAACATCAACGTACAGATGGAGCTGGACCCTGAGATGGAGGCATGGATCGACGGCCCCCAGATACGTAGAGTATTCGATAATCTCCTCCTGAACGCCGTAGAGGCGATGCAAAAAGGAGGAACCATCACCATCACTAAACAAAGAGATGACAGCAAGTTCATCGTCCAGATAAGCGACACAGGAGTCGGAATACCAGAAGAGGTCTTGCCTAACCTTTTCGAGCGAAAGTTCTACACGACTAAACCACACGGTCTTGGTCTTGGATTATCTTACTGTAAGCGAACCATCGAGAGCCACGGAGGCTCCATAATGGTGGACAGTATATTGGGGAAAGGAACAGTGTTCACATTAGAGCTTCCTAGAATCCATTAACGATACTCTTCAGGTATCTCGCCACCTTGCATCATCTTATTGATCAAAGCATCAATCTCTTCCAGCACCTTCTTCCTATCCACCTTACCAAGCAGGGTCAGTGGCAGAGAATCCCTGAACATTATCCGAGAAGGAACCTCATATTCCTCAAGTTTTTCTCTGCATAGTTCGAGGAGCATCTTCTCAAACCCTGTATCAGCGGTAACACCGGGCTTCGGCACCACGATAGCCCTGATATTAGTCGAGCATCTGAGGGGATCAGGGACACCGAAGGCGACAGCCTGTAACACACGGGGATGAGATGTTAGAACATCTTCCACATGAGTTGGCCAAACATTATGCCCAGCAGCCACGATCCTATCATTTTTTCTCCCCACAATGTAGAGATAGCCTCTCTCATCGAAGAAGCCAATGTCCCCTGTGTAGAGCCAGTCATCTTTCAAGACAGAGGCCGTCGTCTCAGAGTCATCTAGATAGCCCTTCATGAGCTGAGGCCCCTTAATTATGATCTCACCTTCTTTCCGTGGAGGCTGCTCAATCTCACCAAGCTGAAGATCCATTATCTTGATCACCGTGTCGGGGTACGGTAACCCAGTGCTCTCGTAGACCGGGTCACCCTCAACAGATGTAGCTGCCACAATGGGCCCTGCCTCAGTTAACCCGTATCCTTGATACATTCTTGCTCCGCATATCTTCTCAAACTCCTTCATCAGCGGAACAGGGATATGTGCACCACCTGAGGAGCAGGTTGTGAGACTTGTAAGATCATATTGTTTTAGCCTCGGATGCTCCACGACGCCCCTGATGAGTCGAGGTATCAGCGGAAAATGGGTTACCCTGTGTTTCTCTGTGGCACGCATTATATCCTCTGGGGTAGGGTTAGGGATCAAAACCATGGTACACCCGAAGCTTACGGCCTCATTCATCACCACCAAGCCATAGCTGTGGAAGAAGGGCATGGCGCATAGGATGAGGGGGTAACCAGCTGGTTGTGGTTTTGCGCTGTACCCCCATCCACGTAACCAATGGTATGACTGGAGGGCATTCACTACTTGGCTATAATGTGTCAGTATTACTCCTTTAGGTTGACCAGTGGTACCGCTTGTGAACAGTATAACGGCAACATCTTCCATGGGGTTGATTTCTGGGTACTCTGTTACCTTTGTGCCATGAATTAAGTCCTCGAAACGTTGGGCATCTTTTGAGTATTTTATCCTGTATTTTAGCCTGCTTAGCAGTCTAAGTCGCGCCGGAGCGTAGTACGCTGCCTCAGCGACTATTAGCTCAGGATGTTTATCAGGCAAACGATCAAGCAAACGGTCAAGAATAATCAATATCTTTGAATCAGTGACCTCAAGCTGTCTCCCGATCTCTTCAACGGACAGCAAGGGGTTGATAGCGACGACGGTGGCTCCGCAAAGTAACACAGCGTTGTAAGCGATTAGAAACTGGGGAGTGTTTGGCAGAAGCAAGGCAACCCGATCCCTTTTGCCTATACCCATCCCAATGAGGTTCGCCGAGAAATACTCCACTTGGTCCCAGAGCTCATCGTATTTGTAGACAGCGTCGAGGTAGATGACGGCTTCTCTGCCGGGGAACTTGCGTGCACTGTTTTTCCAGAATTCGTACACCGGCATAACAGGGTATTTGATAGATATTGGCACCCCTCTTGGGTAGTTCTCTGGGACCGCCATGAGAAAGGGGGGATGTGGGCTCCTATAAAAATGGTGGCGATGATGTTTTATCGACGGGAGGGGTCTTTGAGTTGATGAAGATGAAGCCTGAGGGAATCTATGTGCCCAACATCACCCCATTCAATGAGAAAGGAGAGATACTGTACAAAGCACTCGGGGAGCTAATTGAATACTGGATAGAAGGAGGAATAACGGGGATCGTAGCCAACGCCAGTACAGGGGAGGCGCCTTATCTTTCAAGAGACGAGAAGATCAAGATAATTGAATATATACGCGATAAGGTTGATGATAGAGTCAAGGTCTACGCTGGCACAGGAGCCATGAGTACTTGGGAGACCATTGAGCTAACCAGAGACGCGAAAGACGCTGGGGCAGAGGCAGCACTGATAACTACGCCCTTCTTCTTCAAACCCAGCGACGTTGAGATAGCTAACTACTTTATTGATGTAATCAACGCGGTTGACATCCCCGTAATACTGTACAATGTTCCAAAGTTCACGGGCTACAGCGTAAACCCAAAGGTGATAGCTACCGTAGCTGAAGAATGCAGCGGACTCGTAGCGATGAAGGATAGCAGCGGAAACCCCGGTAACATGGCTGAGGTAATTCGGCTCTGTGGGGAGAAGATTAATTGCCTCAGCGGATCAGCTGACATGATACTGCCCACACTGATGCTTGGGGGAAAGGGAGCCATAATAGCCATTGGAAACGTAATCCCGAGAGAATGCGTAGAACTCTACAAGGCATACAGGAAGGGAGACGTATTAGCAGCGGGAAAACACCAGCACACCGCAAGCTTCGTGAACAAGGTTCTAGTCAGGGAACTACCTCAAATCGCGGCTATAAAAGCAGCTTTAAACCTGAA
>CAYTVK010000052.1:0-10540 GCA_964441725.1 uncultured Candidatus Bathyarchaeia archaeon
TCAGGCCAAGCCAGACACCGGTAAGCGAGATAACCAACTCAGACACCATACTGGCGAGACCCACCACGAGCCTAGAGGACGCCATCACCATCATGACCGAGATGAAACAATATACGCTGGCCGTGGTGGACGACGACTTAGTGGGCTCCATAAACATATGTGACATACTCAAAGCCAAACCAGACATCAAGCCACTGGAAGCCAGCCCACACATGGCATAACTTATCACCCACCAATCAAAATCAGAGCCATGAAGACTCAGGTAGCTGTCACGAGGACAAACCAGGGAATAGAAAAAGCGGTAAAACAAGCAATAAAGCTACTTGGCGGTATAAACAGATTCATAGAACCCGGCCAAACAGTGCTCCTGAAGCCAAACCTGTTCAACACACAGCCACCTGAAACAGGCTGCACCACAGACATGCGAATAGTACTAGCCACAGCAGAGCTCCTAAAGAAACAGGGAAGCCACTGCATACTGGGAGAATGCCCAGCAACAGCAGCCTACACAAGACCCGAGATAATCTATGAGGCCCATAACGTAGAGAAAATCTGCGGCGAAGCAGACATCGAGGTACGCATACTGGACAGAGATCACCCCGTGAAGCGCACAACAGAGGGCAAGATACTCAGCACATTCCACTTCCCAGAGACCGCCACAACGAACCCGATCATCAGCTTCCCAAAGCTCAAAACCCACGCATTAACAACGCTCACATGTGCAATCAAGAACCTCTTCGGCCTACAACAGGCAGGCACCAAAGCAAACCATCACGTCACGGTGAGCAACGACCCAGAATCCTTCAGCCACCTTCTCCTCGACATCTACACAGCCATACAGCCACAGGTAAAGCTGCACATAGTTGACGCCCACATCGCCATGGAGGGAGAAGGCCCAGCCGCTGGAACCCCCGTCCCCTTGGGGTTGATTATCGCAGGGGAAGACGCAGTAGCTGTAGACTTAGTGGCCTCAGCAATCATGGGGTGGGAGCCACAAAAAGAGGTGGGCACAAACTATCTGGCCAAGCTCAGGGGAATCGGCCCAGCGAGCCTAGAAGAGGTAGAAGTACTCGGAGAACCCATCGAATCTGTTCGCCGAGTATTCAAGAAACCCGAGATACATAGCGACGGGGAGATGTTCATCAACATAAGGATGTCTATCCACTGCGACCACGAAAAATGCATAGCCTGCGGAGTCTGCGAGCAGGTCTGCCCAGCGGGAGCCATTACAGTGAATGAAATACCCGAGTTCAACATGAAGAAATGCATACAATGCTTCTGCTGCGTCGAGCTATGCCCCCAAAAGGCATTAAAAGCCCAGAGACCGGACGAATAACCATGAGCTGCATCTTCTGCAAGATAGTAGACGGAACAGCCCCCAGCTACAAGGTCTACGAGGACAAAAACACCGTGGCGTTCCTAGACCTCAACCCAGTATCTGACGGCCACGTACTACTGATCCCAAGACTGCACACACAATACATCGAGGAACTGCCTGAAGCCACCTGGGAGACACTCATGAAGACCCTCATCAAGATCGTGCCACCCATACAGAGAGCCATGAATAGCACAGACAGCAACATAGGTTTAAACAACGGACCCAACGCGGGCCAGATCGTACCCCACGTACACATCCACATCATCCCCCGACCCACCAAGACGGGGCCCCTCCTATTCAGCAGCGTCTCAAGGTTCAAGCCACGGAAAGAAGAATACTATATGGAGATAGCCGAGAAGATCAAGAGAGAGATCGATGCATCTCGATAATCTTATCCCTCATTAAACCCACCTCATATCAGCGTTTCTAGGGTGCACGATATGAAGATCAAACCACTCCGACTTGAGAGATGACTACTGTAAAAAACCTCGATAAACCCCGAGAAGAACCTACTTCATAGGATACCCTTGAAAATAAAGGAGGACACAGGATGCTCAGTCAGAGCGATAGCCCTGATACATAAGTAAGGTACTCAAGATACGGCCAAGCCCTGATGCTCCCATCAAGAAACTCTACGTCTTGGAAGCCCAAGCCTCTTAGGGTTCTCTCAGCATTATACGCCCTTACGCTTGTGGCACAGTATGTCACAATCTGTTTGCCCTTTGGTAGCTCACCGTACCTTGTCTTAAGCTCATCCACGGGGATATTCACAAGACGCTTATCCCTGAAACGCTGCTCCTCATACTCGTCTCTATCCCTGACATCAAGCAACACGAACTCCTCGTCACTATCCAGCATGGACTTCAACTCAACGGGGCTCACTCCATGAGCCAGCCCCTGAATCTTGTTACGTAACACATTAGCCGCATGAGCTATGGCGTCGATGGCTGTACTGTAAGCTGGCGCGTAACCGAGATCCAGATCAGCGATGCCCTTAACGTTGGAGCCAAACTTGATGGCAGTAGCAACAACATCTATTCGTTTGACACCGTCTCCCTCCCCCACCACCTGACACCCCAGTACCTTACAGCTAACCCTATCAGCGATGAGTTTGATGAAAATGTACTCGGCGCCCGGAATATAGTTACTGTAGTCATGCCTTGGAGCAATCGTGGTTACCGCATCATATCCTAAGCTCAGTGCCTTCTTCTCGGTTAGCCCCGTGGTGCCACAGTTCCAGTCAAGAACCTTGAAGACAGCGGTTCCACCCACACCGGGAAACTTCGTTCCCCTATTCATGATGTTATCGGCAATCACCCTACCATGCTTATTGGCTGTGCTTCCAAGTGGCGCGAATATCTTCTCCCCTGTCAATATGTTAGTGCACTCGACGCAGTCGCCTCCAGCGTAGATATCTGGATCGCTTGTCTGCAGATACTCATTAACAGCAATGGCGCGGGTGGGTCCAATCTCTAAGCCGGCTTCTGCAGCTAACTCAGTGTTAGGACGCACACCGATGGCGAGGATCACCATATCGGCGTCCACTATTCGACCATTAGCGGTCTTTACACCGACAGCGTTACCATGCCCATCGTCAATGATCTTGGCTACTGGGCTGCCTTTCACTATCTTAACACCCTTTGATATCAGATAGTTCTCCAACAACTGCGCCATCTCCTCATCAAGCAAGTTAGGCACAAGGGTAGGCATCATTTCAATAACCGCGGTGCTGCAGCCACGGGCAACAAAAGCACCACATGTCTCCATCCCGATGAGCCCACCGCCGACCACCGCTACCTTACTGCAGCCGAGGTTGACAGCCTTTTTGATGGCTTCCGCGTGGTGTGGATTATAGAGCCTGTACACCCCGTTGAGCTCCGTTCCCTCCATGCGTGGCACAAAGGGGCTTGCCCCAGTGGCGAGTACTAGTTTATCGTAAGGCAGGTCTCTGGTCTCCCCTGTTTTCATGCTCTTTATGGTTACTGTTTTCTCCTCTCGGTTGATTTTCAGAGCCTCTGTCTGGTCTAATACCGTGAATCCTTTCTGTTCCTTGAAGTACTCCGCGTCCCTGATGGTGGAGCCGCCTAGAAGCTCATCATAGTCCTTGATGATATCCTCGATGTAGTATGGCATACCGCAGCCAGCGTAGCTCAGCACATCCTGACGCTCAACGACAGTGATCTCAGCGTCTAAGCTGAGCCGCCTCAGCCTAGCGGCTGTTTTCGGGCCTGTAGCCACGCCACCGATAATAATTACCTTTAATGGCATGCCTCAAAGAATGGACACCATGCTATAAAACTAGAATGATTATAGTGTGGAGAAGAAGCTTCTCAGCCTGTCCTCCATGGGCTTACCCATAGCGTATGTATTATGCTCCACTTCGCCGAATAGTTCCAATGTTACATCAGCTCCAGCTTTCTTCAAAGCCTCCGATAATGGAATAGCGTTGGTGTCAGCCGGGATGTTATCATCCTTGGAGCCATGATAGATCACTGTCTTCGGTAGCTTGGTGCCTTTCTTAAGTTTCTGCAGACGCGGCATGGGGTCATGTTCGATGATGGCCGCGGTGGCTTTCTCATCCTCTGTATCATCTGGTAGACTATATGCTTTCAAAGTAACATCCTTGAACTTGTGTTCACGGATGGTCGCGGAGAGGTTTGAAACAGCCTGCATCACCGCCACCTGCTTAACTTTACCGGCGTATGGGCCAAGTATCGAGTTCCAGATCAAGGCTCCTCCGAGGCCGCCCCCCATGAAGCCCAGCCTACTCGTGTCAAGCCCCTTAACGGTTTTCAGATACTCAAACATGGCCGCGTTAGCCTCAACTGCGCAGCTGTTTCCCCAGTGGTCGCCACATGCGTGAGACCCCGCGATCACAGCCCCTGAGTCAGCCATCACTGCCCTCAGGTAGGCAGTCTTGGAGGGTGTGTCCAGCCAATCTGACTCATTCTCCCGAATGTATCCTCTTGCACCGTGATGATGTATAACAACTGGTGCTGGTTTAGCTGGATCGAATCCCTTTGGCGTCCAGATGTAGCACCATTCTCCTCCTGCTTTGAAGAATTTCTTCTGCTCTCCCTTTTCCAACTTCAACTTTATCATATATTTTGGTGTCATGTGAGGTTAAAACACTTGAGTCATTCGAAGGGTTTCTAAACTCCTGTATGACTCAGTCCCCTATGACATCGCTATTTGAGCCGTTCATGATCAGAGACATGCTTGTTAAAAACCATTTCATGAGGAGCGCCACGACAAGCGCCCAAGCAGACGAGAACGGGATAGTAAACGACTCCATAATAAGGAGATACAAATCCCTGAGCAAGGGAGAGATAGGTCTCATCGTAAAAGGACATCTCTACATCATGGATAGTGGAAAAGCCCACGATGGAATGGCTGGTATCAGCAACGATGAACAGATTCCGATGCTGCAGAAACTCACGGATGCAGTCCACAAACACGATGGACACATAGTGGCCCAGCTCAACCACGCAGGAGTAGTCCATAAGCAGGACAGAGCAGGCCCAAGCGCGTACAGAGAGAAGGACTGGAGCGCCCGAGAGCTAAGCGTTGATGAGATAGAGGCCATCATAGAGGGATTCGGTGACGCGGCGGAGCGGGCTCTGCAGGCAGGCTTTGATGGGGTTCAGATCCATGGAGCCCACGGTTATCTAATCAGTCAGTTTCTCAGCAGGAGCGTGAATAAGCGCACCGATAAGTGGGGTGGAAGCCTTGAGAAACGGATGAGGTTTCTAGACGAGGTTTATGATGAGATTCGTGGCAGAACGGGAAATGAGCCCTTGATCATTAAGCTGAACTGCGATGACTTCAGCCTAGATGGTTTTATGGTTGAGGACTCGGTGAAGGTGGCCAAGAATCTAGCGGATAAGGGCATTGACCTTATAGAGATCAGCGGAGGAGGCAGGGGCGAGATAGGTCATCTCGTATCCCGAGCCAGACACCCTGATTACCCTGAGCTTGCCTTCGCAGGACACGCGATGAAGATTAGAGAAGCCACAAAACCTACACCAATGGGACTGGTTAATGGATTCACCAAACTTGAGACCATGAAGAAGGCGCTAGATGCGGGCTTAACAGACATGGTGAGCATGAGCAGACCCTATATCAGGGAACCAGACTTGGTGAAAAAACTCAAAAATGGTCAAAAAGAGGCTACTTGCATAAGATGTGATGCATGCAGGGAAGACTTCGGAAAAGCCATGATGTACTGCAAGCTAGATTAGGTTCATCATTTTTTTAATTTTATTTAAGAAATTTCTGAACTCTATGATGTTGAGCCCTGTAGGCCCGAATATGCCGTTGGGGAATAAGGTCATGGCTATCAGGAGGAAGCTGAGGGGTAGAAGACCAGCCCAACTCTCGATGCTTAGCCCAAATAATATGTAGAAGAGTTCTTTCAGAAGATCCTGCGCCAAGGCAACGAATAATCCACCTATGATGGCTCCATATATGTTATAGACTCCGCCTATGATGGCTCCTGCCATTATTGATATGATCACGCCATCGGGTCCAGAGATGCCTACTCCCCTGTAGATGGTCATGATGCTGCCGACTAGTGCAGAGAGCGCACCTGAGATAAACCAGCTTACTGTGTGAATCAGCAGCGGATTCACTCCGATTGTTTCCGCCAACTCGGGGTTCTCGGATACGGCGCGGAGGCTTATCCCGAGCTTGTTTTTGGTGAGGAAGAATCTCAACACGATTATCATCAATATGCATGTGGCAGTGCTGACTATGGCGATGCCAGGATAGCCACCCCATCTAAAATCCCAGACGTGCAGATTATAGCCACGGGTAGGCGCAGACGCGGAATACCTGGCCCAGTAATTGAAGATATAGAATAGGCTGGGCAGCACCGTGGCCAACACGATAAAGGTCAATGTGAGGGTGATGTCCTGATAGCCGCCGTTTCTCCTGATGGGTCTGACGATGAAGAGATATAACATTGAGCCTATGAGGCCGCCGACTATGGCCGCGAGTGGCCAAGTATAGTAGGGATTGATGCCGTAGAACGTGGTTACGTAGAAGCTCACTACTCCTCCCACGCCAGCGTATGTTGTGTGGGCGAAGTTGGGGAAACTTTCCATCATGTAGGTGAAGGTAAAGCCAACAGTGAACATTATCATCAGATTCACGTTTATCAGGGTATCAATATCGAAGTACAGCTCTGGTTCCTCATCTCTTGTAACGCGTTTTTACGTACCTGTACTGTTACACGGCATCGATTATATGAGTTTTACAGCCTCAGAGCGATACAATTCATTGTAGTAAATGTGGAGTAGAGCGTCACGGTTCCAGTTGAGGACCCACGTATCGGTCTTACCATAACGCTTTTCGTCACTATCTGCGGGCTACCATACCCGTCTTTTACTTTGAACGGAAAAAGAAATAAGCTGTTTTGTGGCTGATTCCGGTTTAAAGGGACTGATTTCCGCCCTGATTAATCACCCTCCTCCCCCCTCTTTTCCTGAAAGATTCATAAGACTGGCGTCAAGGTCTTTCAGTGGAATAACGATGGAAGACAGCAACCTCCTGTACATAAAAGACAGCTATATCAAGGAATTCGACGCAGTCGTAACACGTAGCGGACCCAAATTCGTTGTACTGAGCCAGACAGCCTTCTACCCTGAGGGCGGAGGACAGCCAAGCGACACAGGTAGGCTGCTGGTGGCTGGGGAAGAGGTCAATGTCATCAAGGTTATGAAGAGGGGAGAGGAGGTCTTTCACTACTTGGATAAAGATATTGAACTCGGTACAGAAATTCAGGGAGTAATCGACTGGGATAAACGGTTCCAGTACATGAGACTCCACAGCGGAGAGCACTTGCTAACGGGGCTCTTCGAGGCAAGGGGTAGCGGACCCAAGGTCTTCAGCAGCTTCAGCCAGCTGGATTTCCAGCCAAGCGAGATCACGGAGGAAACAGTAGAGGAGGTCTGGAGGCGTTTTGATGAGATCATCGAAGAGGATGTTCCCGTTGATATCTACTTCACAAACAGGGATGAGTTAGATGTTGGTGATGACGCTCGCAAACAGAGCTTCCTAGAAAAGATACCAAAAAACATCCACGAACTCAGGATGGTAAAAATCGGTAACTACGCCGAGACCTTCTGCATGGGCACCCACGTTAAGAGTACCGGAGACATTGGAAGACTCAAAGGCCTTAGACTGGAGTCGAAGAAGAAACGGAAAAAAATAGTCTATTTCACGTTAGAATCTTGACCCTTAAGCAGACCCTCCAAGGTCTCACGTCTCCTAATGAGACGAGCCTCACCAGCCATGACACCCACCTCAGCGGGTCTTGTCCTAGAATTGTAGTTGCTAGACATAGAGAAACCATAGGCACCAGCGTTCATGATAGCGAGTAGGTCATCCTCACATACCGTTGGGATGTCACGGTCCCTCGCGAAGATATCACCCGACTCACATAGGGGACCATAGACATCGTACTTCTGGGTCTGATTGTTCATGGCGCTGGCGTTCAGTATATGATGATATGAACCATACATGGCTGGTCTAATCAAGGTGTTGAACCCAGCGTCCACTCCAACGAACACTCTTCCGGGGTTACTCTTCAAAGTAGTAACCCGTGTCAATATCACCCCTGATTCAGCCACCAGATATCGCCCCGGCTCAAGCCAAATCTCAGGCAAGCCGAGACCATAATCCACCAGCTTCTCCTCGATGAACCTAAATAAGGTTCCAACGAACTCATCTAGATTCAACTGCTTCTCCTCTGGACGATATGGTACTCCTATTCCTCCGCCAAGATCAATGAAACTGAAGTCGATACCAGTGACTTCGTGGATATGTTTGGCGATCTCAAGAAGACGCCCCACGGCCTTGATGTAGTTCTCAACATCCATAATACCTGAGCCAATGTGCATCTGAATACCAAAATTTCTTACACCTTCATCCAGCGCCATCTGATAAGCCTCAAGTGCCTGACTCGCCCATACACCAAACTTCACATCAGGACCAGCGGTGATAACATGCTCATGATGCCCAGCGCCGACCTCGGGGTTGACTCGTAGGGAAACAGTCTCAGGTGTAGTTTTCCCTAGCAGCTTTCTCATCTGAGAGACCGAGTCGATGTTCATCCTCACCTGCTCCTTGAGAAGATAATTCATCTCCTCCTCCGAGACGCTGGTGCCAGTGAAGAGAATCTCCTCTGGCTTGAACCCAGCTTGAAGAGCAATATATACCTCTCCGGGACTCACTGCGTCAATCTCAACGCCCTCACTATGCAATATTTTCAGTATGCTTAGATTGGTGTTCGCCTTACACGCGTACAGTATACGGGTCTTTGGGTAATGCTTTTTCAGTGCTTCTCTCAGCGTGTTGACATTGAGGCGTGTCTTATTCTCGCTGTACACGTACAGAGGAGTACCATATTGCTCCGCCAGACGCAGGCTTGATGCTCCGTCGATGAATAGCTCTCCGTCTCGGTTCTCAAAGGGCCAGATGAGGGTCATATTAAGTGGTGAATATCCAAGTGATATTAACCTGATTACAATCAAGGTTAATACAGGGCTATGTAGCGCTACATCAACAGGTAACGGGAGATAAGTTTATAACTTAATTATGGGGCGCTGATGTGATCAAATAGAAGGAACCTTGATGGGCGAGCGCTCGTTACGAATGGACATATTATCAATCTACGTACCATCATTCTTCATCTTCCTCGGCATGAGCATAATATCCCCGATACTGCCCATATACGCAGAGAGCTTCAAAGTCAACTACACCATGGTTAGCCTTGCTATCTCCATGTACGCATTCGGCAGATTCCTAGCCGATGTCCCAGTAGGATTGCTCTCCGACAAAGTCGGACGAAGATTGATGATGATCCTAGGGACAATCATTCTGACAATATGCAGCTTACTTAATGCATCAGCTCCAAACTTCGCATTATTCCTCGGATACAGATTCTTTGAAGGAGTAGGCTCAGCCATGTGGATGACATCTCGAACCACGCTCCTAGCAGACATATTGAAGCCAGAGGAAAGAGGCAGAGTAATGAGCTACTTCCAAGCATTCATGCTCCTAGGCTCCTCGGCGGGTCCAACAGTGGGAGGCTTCATCGCTATAAAATACGGATTAAGGGCTCCTTTCTACGGTTACGCGGCTTTTGGTGCTTTAAGCCTCATACTCACATTCTTCCTCATACATGATCCAGAAGGTATAGTTAAGAAACACAGTGAGGGCAACGGATTCTCGTGGCCCATCGTTAAGAGACTGCTAGCAAACAGCAGCTTCAGCATGGCATGTTTGGCAACTTTCACCATCTTCTTCATGAGAACAGGCATCAGAAGCACAATCATCCCATTGTACGCTAGCAGCGTACTCCATCTAGACCCAGACGCCATAGGAATCGTCATCAGCTGCGCTACAATAACCAATCTAATAGTCACAATCCCCGTTGGACACGCCATCGACTACTATGGTAGGAAACCGGTAATCGTGTTAACCCTAGCAATCACAGCGATATCCACAGTAATCTTCCCCTTCGCAACCACCTTCATCACTATGTGTGCAGCAGCCGTGCTGCTGGGACTAGGTACAGGTGGAGCAGGTCAGGCACCACTCGCTCTAGCCACAGACGCTACGATTGATGAGCCTCATGGCCTAAGCATGGGGGTTTACCGTCTCTTCGGAGACATTGGCTTCGTCGTAGGTCCTATATTGATGGGTTTCATAGCCGATAACTCCAATCTCTCCATGCCCTTCTACGTTACTACCGTGATTATAATAATCAACGTGGTGCTGGTGCAGATATTTGCGAAGGAGACGTACTCCAAGAAAAAAGCGCAGAGCATGATAGCTCCCCCAGAGTAAACACCTCATCAAGGAGAAAAACAAGCACAGCAAATGGATAACCCCCCGAGCAGCATATATAATCAGGAAATGGAACAAATTCTGATCTAATTATGAAAAGAGTATATATTCCAAGCCTCATTCAAAGAGATAGGTGAATAAAACTAAATGAATTGGACACTAATAGGCGCCATCGTAGTAATCGTTGGAGCCTTAGTCTTAATCTACATCAACTACTATAACAGAATTCGTACTCTAGGAAACAGGATCGAGGAAGCCTGGGCACAGATAGATGTACAGCTGCAGAAGCGGTACGACCTGGTACCTAAC
>CAYTVK010000053.1:0-5673 GCA_964441725.1 uncultured Candidatus Bathyarchaeia archaeon
GAAAAAGTAACCATTGAGAGAGCTTAGAGTCCAGCAAGCCATATCTTTTCCTGAAGATTATCATAGAGGTCCTGTATATTTTGGTGGCTAGGTGAAACGCCATAGACTGGCCCAGACTCATAGGACCAGAAATCTGGCTCAATTGAGTATCTGAACTCAGGTACGGGATGCTCGGGGGTCTCAGCTAGTAACCTCAGTAATACATTGTATATGGACTCCTCTGAGACTTCACCATTCTGGATCGCTATCCCATAAACATCTATGAAGAGCTTGTTTAACGCTGGCATTCCGGGTTTTTGTAGCATTGAGAACTCGTCGGGGTCTGTGAAGCACTCCGGGTAGATGTTGTAGAGAGCGTTCCAGTAGTCGATCAGTAGCAATGCTATTTCCTTGATTGGCATGTTCTTGAAGTATCTCTCTTCCAGAATCTGGGTGATGGTGGGCATCATCTCGCTGTCGTTGATGACGTGATCCATGTGTTTAGCCTCTCCAACTTCACGGATTCTTCCATACCATGGGCTAACAGGATCCTTGTTCAGGACATCAATTATCTCTATGGCATATCCTTGAGTAAGCCCTCGTTTTCCCTCCAAATCAAGGAGCCAGTCTTCTCCTTTATGTATAAGCATCCTCTGAAGATGCCTATAGACGAGGTCTGTTTTCACTCCTTTTTGGCGCCTATTAACTATGTAGAACAAGAGCATCTCGTCAAACCTGTCCGGTAGGCGAAGAATACTTGTGATCACTGGATAGTTCTCGAAGTCCCTGTTACGGGCTATCGCTCTCTTCAACGCCTCTATTCTATGCTGTCCATCTATCACCCAGAACTCATCGCTCTGTGTATCTAACATCCCGTAACTGAACCAATTCTGATCCTTGTTCTCTGTGAAACTTACATCCCCTCTCACATTGAGTAGTATGGATGTCGGGAAATATCCCAACTCACGTACAAGGTATCTTACAGCTGAGCCTCTTATCATGCTCAATCTCCTTTCGCTTGGTAGCCTCTGGTATCCGCTGGTGTTTGAGGGGGTTCTTCTATCGATTTTACATCGATACACTAGGTCTCCAGCCCGCATCACCGTGACGAATATATCTGCTACTCCTCTGTTCCCTGTTTGCGATAACTTGAAGGCATCAATCTTCAAGGATAACCCTAATTATATTTTAGTTACAGATATCTATAATAGTAACTATTAGTAAACAGTTTTAATCCAGAAACCATTGCATAGGCTATGGGAAACCCGGCTGATTATCTTGAGATAATGAGACCCATAAACTCGATTATGGTGGGGATCGCCATAATAGTAGGCGCTGTTATCACAGGCGGCTTTGATCTAATTAATGATCCGAGTATTCTTCTCTACTCATTCCTAACAGGTTTTACTCTCTCCGGAGCCTCAATGGCTATAAACGATTACTATGATCGAGCCATCGACGCAATAAACGAACCAAAGAGACCTATTCCAAGCGGTAGAGTATCACCTCAAGGCGCTGTAGTTTTAACGTTAATCCTTAGCGTCATTGGACTATTTTCTTCATGGTTGATATCTTGGGGTGCCTTTGGTGTCGCCGTGTTCGCTTGGGTAATTATGATGTTTTACAGTATGTGGGGTAAGAAAAAGGGATTCTTGGGCAATCTCATGGTCAGTACCTGTATTGCGCTGCCATTCATCTACGGTGGGTTATTGTCTGGGCAGGTCTGGGCGTCTTTCAGCTTCAGTCTGATAGCGTTTCTATCCAATACTGGTCGCGAGGTGACCAAAGGTATCGTGGACATTCAGGGTGACAAGTCTGCTGGGGTGAACACTGTGGCAGTTGTCTATGGAGCTACGAGGGCAGCTGATGTAGCTACGCTGTTTTTCATCGCAGCTGTGGCTTCTTCTGTTATTCCTGTGTATCTGAGTCTCGTTTCCTACTGGTATATTCCCTTTGTGCTCATGACTGATGTCGGGTTGATCGTCAGCAGTTACCAGATAGTCGCTGACCCAAGTAGAAAAACAAGCCGCAGCATAAAGACTAGAATACTCTACCTCATGCTTATTGGATTAATCGGTTTCGCTACCGGAAGCCTAACCTAAAAGAGTTTAAAGAAGATTATCTAGAGGAGAGAGCGATACGCTCGCCTTCCTGTTTACGACGTACAGCGAAGTTGTTACTATCATTGTTAGCAGCACCAATCAGTTGATCAGCGATGATCTCTTCAAGTGTCTTGCGGTTGCCAAAAGTCTGCTCTTTGATGCCTCTTACGATGTATCTAAGCGCTAGGTCGATCCTACGCTGGGGGCTGCAGTCAACTGCTAGACGATATACGACACCACCGTAACCGATCCTCGTAGTGTCCTCGTTAGGGGCACAGTTTTCAACAGCTCTTACAATGACCTCAATTGGGTTTCTGCCAGTCTTCAGGTTGACGATACTTAATGCTGTCTTCACTGCGCTAGTGATTCTGCTCTTCTCTCCTCCACTTGACCCCGGCTTCATCAGATTGTTGATGAGGCGCTCCACAATGTTCAGGTTGCTCTTTCTGAATTTTCGTGCTTCGTGTCTGCCTCCGCTATGGGGTAGGTAGACCGGGTCAAGGTTGATGTAGCGTTTGAGGCCAATATCTCTTACCTCGATGTCCTCATAGCTCCATTCTCCGAAGAGCTTGATTCCTTCCTCTATTGTCTGTATTTCGTCTTCGCTCATTTGACCACGTCTTAAGTGTGCAGTGACTTTGAAAGGGGTACCAAAATAAAAGGCTTGCCGCTTTTTTCGATTAATTTAAAGCGAAGTAACCTCACGGTATGGTATCATGTCATTCCGAGATTACCCCCTGAGCTATTATCTTCTATGTGTCGTTGCGTTTCTCTCGATGTTCAGCATCATGATCACTAACCCGATACTTTCACTGTTTGCCAAAGACATTGGAGCCACTGGCGTGATGATTGGATACGCTGTATCCGGCTACTGGATTACCAGAGTAGTTCTGGAGATTCCAAGTGGCTACGTCAGTAGCAGATTCGGTTATTATAAGCCAATGGCGTTCGGTCTCTTGGTCACCATATTGGGAAACGCTCTCATGCTCATAGTGAAAGAGCCCATATTTCTAGTGATAATCAGAGCACTAAATGGGATGGGTGCACCTTTCTTCTTCGCCGTTGCAATGACATTCATAGTTAATCTCGTTCAAGTTGAGAAGCGAGCTCAAGCGATGGGAGTCTTTCAGGGAATAGAGTTCATTGGTCAAATCGTGGGCTCTACCCTATGCGGAGCCATAGTGGACACACTAGGATGGCATGGAGGCTTTCTCGTAGCCCTAGCTTTATCCGTATTAGCTTTTATTCTCTTCGCGGTCGCCCCAAATATTAGAAGTGAGACCTCTCAAGGACCCACCATCAGGCCTCTGAAGGTAACTGAAGTCCTATCTGTACTGAAAAATAAGACCCTCCTAATAGTTGCTTCTTTCACTCTCGCGGAGTTTATCATGACATCTGGATTGATTAACACCGTATTAGGTCTCTATGCGAATGAACAACTCGGGTTCAGCTTGACCCAAATCGGATACATGATGGGTGCACGCTCAATAGGATTCGTAATTGCACTGTTTACCCTAGGTAGTATCGCTGACAAGATTGGGAGAAAGCCCGTGCTTCTATTTGGATTAATAGGAACATCAATACTACTTTTCATGATGGTAGGTTTAACATCCTTATCAATGATCTCCGTAGTAATCGCCATCATTGGATTCACATCCGGAGCAATCTGGATTATCGGTCCCGTTCTTTCAGCAGAAGCGGTCTCCCCTGAGAAGAGGGGAGCAGCGATAGGTGCCTACAGAACTTTCTTTGACGCTGGTTCCCTAATTGGCCCCATAGCTATGGTTGCCCTGATGACTGACTATAACGTGTATTACTGCTTCTACCTCGCCATCCTATTGAGGCTCATAACGATCCCACTAGTACCTTTCATCAAAGAGACTAGAAAAAAGGCGTAAAAATCGCCTATTGTTTTTTAACCTTAACTGACTAAAATTTCGGTAATACAATTTCGAGGAAGCGTTTTTAATCCTTTCTTTGTAGAAACAGGCTCATTTAGGCGAAAAAGTTATACACTGATGTATTACCCTAAAACCTAGTCAGTTAAGGTTTTTAAATAATTCTTAGTGTTTAGCGCATCGATTTCTGGACTTTTCCCAGAACGAGTAGCTTCAATGGTGTACCGTTGACTGCATTCACTTTGTATCTCACACCAGGGATGTCACCCATTGACCTGCTGCGTGGTCCGTGGATGCCTTCAATTGTCACCTCGTCGTGTTCATCGACGTGGTTCAGTGCGCCGTCCCCAGGTAGGAATGCTGTTGCTAGTTTACCGTTCTTTATGAGTTGAACCCTCACGCATTTCCTGATGGCGCTGTTGGGCTGCTTGCTCTCGATACCAACCTTCTGTAGCACGATACCTCTGCCCATTGGGGCTCCCTCTAGGAGGTCTTTCTTCTCTGTCCTCCTCTTCAGCCGTAGGACGTAGTCTTTGCTCTTGTTCCGCATGTGTTTTCTCTCGTTGCGGTTCCTACGGGCGGCGTACATTCCGTTTGCCATTTGATTCTCCACCCTTCGGATACATGCAACTATATTAAATGTTACTGATTTATGGGCGTTCTATCTAGAAAAACTATTCAATAATCACATTACGGTACAGAAGTAGCCTAGTATTTACTACTACCTTAACATTTTTATTCTGCATATAGGTTGATGGTGTAGGAGAATTCAGAAATGAGTAAGAGGGATAAACCTCACATTAACCTGATCATCATCGGCCACGTAGACCACGGCAAGTCCACAAGCATTGGACACCTCTTCTACGATGCAGGGGCCATTCCAGAGAAACAGCTCAAGGACTTTGAGGCGGAAGCAAAAGCAATAGGTAAAGAGTCCTTCAAATACGCTTGGGTACTTGACAGGCTCAAGGAAGAGCGTGAACGAGGCGTAACCATTGACCTCGCGTTCTACGAGTTGGAGACAAAGAAGAACGTATTCACTGTTATAGACAGCCCTGGTCACAGGGACTTCGTCAAGAACATGGTAACTGGTGCAAGCCAGGCAGACGGAGCAATCCTCATGATCTCAGCTAAAAGAGGAGAATATGAGGCGGGAACTAATCCCGGTGGTCAGACACGTGAGCACGCTTTCCTAGCCAAGACTCTCGGTGTTAACCAGATAGTCGTCGCTGTCAACAAGATGGATGACCCCAGTGTTGACTGGAAGGAGGAGAGGTTTGAGGAAGTCAAGGACGGAGTAAGTAGACTCCTAAAGGTGGTCGGCTACGATCCATCCAAGATCAGCTTTGTACCCACAAGCGGCTGGACAGGTGACAACTTAGTCAAGAAGAGCGAGCACATGCCCTGGTACACAGGTCCAACCCTTCTTGAGGCACTGGATACATTCCAGCTACCACCGAAGCCTACCGACAAGCCACTGAGGATTCCAGTACAGGAGATCTACACAATCAGGGGTGTCGGAACTACACCAGTAGGTAAGGTCGAGACAGGTGAGCTAAAGCCAGGCGATGACATTATCTTCATGCCAAGCGGCGAGAAAGGTAAGGTCAACAGCATTGAGACTCACTACACCAAGATCGATAAGGCTGGTCCAGGCGACAACATCGGCTTCAACGTAAAGGGTGTCCCCAAGG
>CAYTVK010000053.1:5683-9263 GCA_964441725.1 uncultured Candidatus Bathyarchaeia archaeon
GCGTGGAGAGGTCGCGAGCCACCCCAACAATCCATGCCGTGTAGCTAAGGCGTTCAATGGTAGGATATTCATCATCAGCCACCCAACGGCGGTTGGTGAAGGATATACACCTGTACTGCACCTGCACACAGCGCAAGTCGCTGTAAGGTTCGATAAACTCATAGCGAAACTCGACCCAAGGACTGGTCAGACCGTTGAGGAGAACCCAGCCTATCTGAGGACCGGTGAGGCAGCTATTGTGCGTTTCGTGCCACTGATGCCTACAGCTATGGAGACCTTCAAGGACTTCCCGCAGCTAGGTAGGTTTGCTTTACGTGACATGGGTACCACAATCGGTGCTGGTGTCGTCATAGAGATCGAGGAGTAAACCTACTCCAACCATTTTTTAAGAAACATTTAAGTTCTAACTCTCAGGTAACAACGGGGAATAACATGGCTAGGCGTGCAAGGATCAAGCTAACAAGCACTGACACAGAGAAGCTACAGAATGTTTGCGACGAGATCAAGGATATTGCTAAGAGGATAGGCGTTAAACTAGTTGGACCAATACCACTGCCCACGAAGAAACTCGTGGTACCTACGCGGCGAACTCCTTGCGGTGATGGCAGCGATACGTGGGACAGGTATGAGATGCGTGTTCATAAGAGGCTCATTGAGATTGATGCCCGTGACCGCGTCATGAGAAGTATAATGAGGATACGTGTCCCAAACGAAGTCTATATCGAGATGGAGATTCGTTAATATCTCGGCGCATGAATAGCGTTTTTGTGCTCTATCATGCATTTCTGTGAGCAGAATTTATCATTACATAGGCTGCATTTAACTGCTTTTCCCTGTATCTCGCGTCCACACCACGCGCATGCTTTTCCTTTACCGCCTTTTTTTCCACTGATGTTAGACATAATTGATCCTATTATTATAAGAGCGATCCCCGCTATTGCTAATTGGTATTGTAAACTGAGGTCAAGAAAATTATCCAGATATGACATACTATCTCATCACTATACGCACCTAAATATCTTGACAATTTACAAGACAAAACGCATCCTAATCCGTATACGAAAATGTATGCGAAAAACTGTTACTCATACGATTTTTTGCATAGATCAGATTAAAAACTAAGCTGTTATATGGCTGTTTACGCTGGATAAGCCTGTTATGGGCTGGGATGTGTTGACCCCTCCCTTCCCCTATGGTAGGGCGTTAGAGGCAGCTATCTTTCTGTATACTTCTACGGTCTTGGTTGGGGTTCTTTTCTTTGTCTTCTTATCAACGTTGAATAATCCAAAATGAATTCTATAGCCATCGCTCCACTCAAAATTATCCATGAGGGTCCAATGATAGTAGCCTCTGAGAGGAACCCCATCCTCATATATTGTTTGATGAAGTTTCTCGATGTGAGATAATAGATACCTGTTCCTCGTATCCCCTTTCTCGTCTGCTATTCCGTTCTCGGTGATGTAAAGTGGTCTCCTGTATCGCTTGTATGCCCAGTTTAGAACCTCCCTGATTCCCTCCGGGTAGATCTCCCAGCCGAAGTCGGTGCAGTCGCCCTCGCATGGCATTAACTTGAAATTACCAAGCGGCTTGTCACCTTTTTCCACGTATTTGATCTTCCAACGGGAGTAATAATTGACTCCAAGATAGTCACAGCCCTTGACGGTGTATGGTTTTTGTTCCTCTGGATCAATAATGTAATCTAGGTTCATGTCAAAGTCGCCGTGGAAGACAGCGTTCAGCCCCCACTCATTAAACGCGTAATCAATCAATTTAGCTGCTTCAACATCGCGTTGATCCTCTTGGTCAAATGGAGCGAATATTTGGAGAACGGGGACAAGTCCGACTGTGCATGGACCTAGATCACTGAAACTGGTCTTGTCCCATTTCTTAACCTGCTCATAAGCAAGGCCATGAGCGATGGATGTGTTCCTCAACACGATGAGATACAGGTCTGGGTCATATTTACCCGGCGGAAACTCGCTCCAAAACGAAAGATAACCGTGTTCACTAATAATTCTAGGCTCATTGATAGTACAGTAAAGGTCTACTAAGTCGCCGAATCTGTAAGCTACATAGGCTGCGAATTTGGTGAACTCGATTACTGTCTTGTTATCCAGCCATCCTTTTTTGTCCGAGTGTTCTAGGTCTGTCTTGCATTTTATAGGATCATGAAGCCAGAGTGGTATAGGCCAGTGAAAGAGAGTCAGCATTAATGTGATTCCCTGTTTCTTTGCCTCAGCAAATATCTCCCTGTATCGTTTAACGCCGTCCTTTTTTGCTCGTTTATCAAGTTCATGTATAGTATCTTCGGTTATCTCCACATCGTAGACTACGCCATACTTGTCTAGCTTGACCGGTACATGAATATCATCAGTGGGTTCAGGGAATATCCTGCCCCAATCGATTGCTAATCGAATGGAGTTATTTCCCAGGCCCTCCCTAAGTAGACAAAAATCCTCCGCGTAAAGCTCCCAGAAACCCGGACCATCAAGAGGCGAGTCTCCGCTCACAATCTTTTCCTCAATGTTGCTGGGATCATTTACCCACATCCACCAGTCAGTCTTATCACTTGGCTCACCTCTGCCCATCTCAGCCTGAAACGAGGATATGGCAGTACCCCATAGAAAGTCCTCGGGAAACTCTTTACCCATACTAATCACAGAAATATTTTGGCTCTTTGAGCTTATAATACCTCTAATCATTACCTCCACTTTAATCAAATCAAGCTGAAGTTTCTTGATTATTGTTCCAAATATAACAAAAAATATGATAATTGTTTTAAGAATCTTCTACTAGATTCTATTTCTCTTCAAGGTGAAACAGTTGAGCAAAAGGGTTATGATAGCACTAGGCGGAAACGCGATAAAACAGCCACACGAGAAAGGTACATACAAAGAGCAGATGGCAAACGTAGAGACCGCCTGCCGACAAATAGCCGAGATAGCCAGAGAAGGATACGAGATCGCTATCACACATGGAAATGGGCCACAAGTAGGTAACCTAGACATCCAACAAGAGCAGGGAGCCCATATGGTGCCAGCCCAGCCACTATTTATACTTGGAGCCATGACACAGGGGCAGATAGGTTATATGATGCAGCAATCTCTCCAGAACCTGCTAACCACAAACGGTAAACAGGTGGCGACAGTCGTAACCCAAGTAATTGTTAGCACAGATGACCCTGATTTCCAAGACCCGTCAAAGCCTGTTGGACCTTACTATGATGAAGAGACAGCGAAAAAACTGGCTGGTGAGAACGACTGGATAGTAAAACAGGTCAGACCTAACGGAGATAAATCTTGGAGAAGGGTTGTGCCAAGCCCAATACCGCTGGGAATCGCCGAGGCAGCTTCAATCAAGAAGATGGTGGAATCCGGTGCAATAATAATTGCTTCAGGTGGAGGCGGTATCCCTGTTTATCGCAATAAATCAGGGAAACTGGAAGGTGTTGACGCTGTTATCGATAAAGACCGCGCTGGCGCAAAGCTGGCTGAAGAGGTTGGAGCAGATATTTTCCTGATACTTACTGACGTAGAATATGCTTTACTGAACTATGGCACAGATCACGAAGAACCAGTAA
>CAYTVK010000053.1:9273-10531 GCA_964441725.1 uncultured Candidatus Bathyarchaeia archaeon
AATACCTCTCTGAAGGCCACTTCAAAGCAGGCAGCATGGGTCCAAAGATTGAGGCTGCACTGGGATTCGTGGATCGAGGCGGAGACCACGCCATCATAACAAGCTTAGATAAAGCCGTGGACGCCTTGGCTGGAAAAACAGGCACCCACATATTGCCCAATTAACATTTCTTTTATATTCCCCGACCATAACTCATTCTCTATGAGCGAACAAACAAGCTTTCTAACTCCCCTTGTCACACAGCTTGGAGTAGGTGGCATCATCGGACTCTGCATGGGATACGCCATCAAAAAGGTAGCCAAAATAGTAGCTGCCATCATCGGTCTATTCGCACTAGGGCTAATATATCTTGAATCTCAGGGACTCATATCAGTGGACTGGCTGGGTGTGCAGGCGTGGGGAAATACGGCACTCTCAGGACTAGGACAGATGGAAGGAGTGCTCGGAGTACTAATCTCCAATCTGCCCTTTGCCGGCGGAGCCATCGTAGGCTTCGGAATAGGCATCAAGATGGGCTAAGTCTTACACTATATATTTTCTCAAAAAACAACCCCCTTTCTTCAAGCAACTCGAAACGATATTCAGTAAAATTAGCTTCAGATAACCCAGAGAGACTTGAATAAATCATCAAAACAGAGCCATTATCCATGAGAAATTCAGGTGCATCTTTAAGAAACCGCCTGATGACCTCTCCACCAGTCTCCCCACCAGCCCATGAAGCTTCATCACTTTCACCCGTTGACGGAAGGTATGGAGTGTTGAAGACAATCCAGTCAAAGCATTCATCAACCTCGGAGAAAAGATCACTAAACCTGAACTCGATCTTATCCACTACATTATTCAAAACGGCTCTCTTTTCAGCCACTATCAATGCAGCTGGGTTGATGTCTACAGCTAATACTTGGCTTACATCGTCTTTGAGAGCAGCAGAGACAGCTTGAATACCGGAACCTGTCCCCATATCTAATACGCTTCCAGAGACAAGTTTCTCGACGTATTTCTGCAGTAGATATGAGTCCTCACTCGGCTTGTAGACTTCTTCCATTGCAGTGAAAAGCGTCTCGCATCGAATAAGGGTAACTCCATGTGTCCAAAGCCTTTAACATCAACTAAACAGAAAAACTATGGAACTCACCGTCCTCGGAACAGCATCAATAGGCGGCGTACCGGAGTGGGACTGCTCTTGCCCAAACTGCGTTGCGGCGAGAAAAGACCACAAACTACTAAGAACCAGATCATCCATAACAGTCACTTTAGA
>CAYTVK010000054.1:0-10444 GCA_964441725.1 uncultured Candidatus Bathyarchaeia archaeon
TTCTTGATAACTCCATCATTCATGAGTTTATCAATTCTGTTTTTTACTGTGGCTTCACTTACTCCCGCTTCCTCTGCAATGGCTCGATATGTGCACCTTGCGTCTTCGTTAAGGCATTTGATTATCTTCAAGTCCAGTATGTCTAGAGACATTGTTGTCGATTTAGTATCTGTTTAAGTCTTTAAGGTTTTAGGTTTTCCACACTTTGATTTATGGTTTCTTTAATTTTTGTTGGTGTTTTCACAGTTTTTTTGAAGATTTTTACAGAATGTTAATACTTCACACAATGAATACAATACAAATGAACATTATAGCCTAATTTTGTATTTATTTGTAAACGACTTGAAATTTGATTAAAAAAACTATAGAAAACCCAAACTCAAGTTAAAGAAACATAGAAAAAAATTAATAAAAATTGTGATTACTCAAAGCTATAACATATATCTAACAAGCATGATCATAGGTTTGACCAATAATGGAAAGCATGATTGAGAAAATCCCAGTATCTCTTTACAAGAACCTATCGGACAAACTGATATCCATAATACTCGACTCCGAGGACAAAGATGCAATATCGACAGATATGACGAAGAAGATAATCTACCTCTGGAGACAAGATCAACTCGCCACACCCACTGGAATCGAAACACTGATTCAGGCAGCCTCAGGCGTCGATGAAACGGCCACTGTGAAAATCTTGGAGGATCTAGGACTTCAAGAAATCGCTGTTACAGTGAAAAACCTATAGAGATATTTACCTCTCCCATTTTCTATACCTTTGGATGTGATATAAGTGGTAGTTGGATACACCCTTGCAAGAGTACAGCCTTCCAAGGATCAGGATGTGTTTGATAAGGTAAAATCCTTCCCTGAGGTAAGGGAAGTTATAACGACTTATGGTGAATACGATATGATCATCAAGATCGAGGAGGCGACAATGGATGATCTTGATGAGTTCATATTTCACAAGCTTAGACACCTTGAGGGTGTTGAGGCCACGACCACTCTCATTCAAGCCAGATTTGAGCCAAGGAAGTGAATATTATGGAGCGTTTCCCATCCCACGTTGAAGACATCTATAACGAGTTAATCTCTATTGAGGGAAGGGCTACTGTATCAGGGGCAGCTGAGAAAATGCTGGAGCATAAGATTGGCTGCATTATCATCACCGAGAATAGTAAACCAGTAGGAATAGTAACTAAAACTGATCTACTATGTAGGGTAATAGTCGCAAATAAGGACCCCAAAAATACCGAGATACGCAGTATAATGTCTACCCCGCTGATTACAATCCCCAAGGGTAAGCCGATTCTTGACGCTATCAGAGAGATGAGGAGTAAGAATGTCAGCAGGCTGGTGGTAACCGATAACGGCGAAATCATTGGGCTTGTATCGGAGACCGACCTGATCAAGGCAGTTCAATATGCATCATTAACTTCATTCAAATCACTTCTCAGACCTTAGAAACTCATTTCATCTAACACCGTTTACTAGGAAAATTTTTAATAAAAAGTCGCTTCCTATAAGTGAGCCATTTTGATGAAAAAGGTCACCATCGTCGCCTCCACGGAGATAGAACCATTTATCGTTCAACGAATCGGTGAGACAGGCAAAGCAGAGTTTCAACCAGTCCCATCCAGCGCTGTAGAAGGCTACGAAGGGCTTTTTGAACACTCATACGATTACGATGAATTAAAAACTAGGCTAGCCGAGCTCCTTAAGATAGTGGAAAGAAAAATTCCCGAGAAAGTAAAAAAAGGCTGTGAGCTAGATGAAAAGATTCTAAAAAGTTTCGCCTATAACCCAAAGATAGCCATGGAGGAGTTAATCGAGCCTCTTACTGAGTTCACAAATCAGCTTGATGTTGCTAAGAAGCCATATGATAGAGTCAGGCTCATGAGCGCCAGTGAACTGAAATCACAGAAAGAGGATTACGAGTCAAAGAAACAAGCGTTAACTCAGAAACTTCTAATTAATAACGCAAAAATAAAATTGCTCCAGACTCTTGACCCGAATGAGTTGAAACGATGCCTCACGGCTGGGTTGGTTTCAGATGAAAATCTGAGTGATCTTGAAGGGTATCTGGAGTCCAGTGGTATATCCTTTAAATCGGTGGCGCTCAATGAAAAAGAGATATTTGTATTCATTTTTGGTTCTGAGGAAGACCTGAAGAGAGTCAATAATCTCTTCACTATTTATGATGTTATCGATGTCTACGAGGTTTTCACTTCAGGTGAACTTCTCCTTGTATTAGACGAGGCTGCGCTCTCCAAGACCTTGAAGTCATACTCAGATAATATAGATGAACTGAATCAAGAACTGAACAAACTTGAAGAGGAAAATCAGAAAGCAGTCGATAGCGTCAATAAAAAGTATGGTTCTGATCTCAAGAAGCTGGAAACAGAATATCATCAGCACGTGTCACAGTTACTTGAAAATCGATGCTCCACGTTAAAGACAGCTGATTTTATTATTGATTATCTTGACAAATACGCTGATTTACCTGTCCTTAGAAACCCTGTTATTAGTATTCTTCAGGCTTGGTTTGATGACTCTGATAAAGACGAGATTGAGCCAATTTTAAAAGAGCTTCAGGGAAAGGATACAAAGCTCCTTTACAAGATTGAGAGTGTCTCAACAAAGGAGCTTAAAGAGGCTCAGAGAAGGCGTAATAAGTAACTATTTTTTGGTTTCTTACATATTCATAGAAATTATTCACTTATGATATTAACTAAATCTAGTTTTCAGACAAGTGGTAAACTTATATAGTGAGTAAGATGGAGACTTTGTGAGTTGCTTTGAAAAAGGTCACGATAGTAACATCCACTGAGCATGAATCACTGCTTCTTGACCAACTTGGAAAAGCTAGATTGATCAGCTTCAAGACAGTACCTTCATCTGAGTATGAAGGATTCGAGGAATCCTTTACTGAGCGAATCAATTTCCCGGCTGTATACAAGGAACTGGAAACCCAATACGAGAAGCTCATAAAAGCTGAGCCAAGTTTAAGAGTTAGACCTCAAACTCCCGATGACGATGAACTCAGGGAATTTGCAAAAGACCCGGAGATGATGACGCGGGGCGTCATCAATGACATAACCGAGATGCGGAAGGTTGTCGAGGAAAAGAAGCTACTTATAGAGAGTGTTGAGGGGCAACGTGACCTTGAGCTAGAGAAGGTGAAAAAGGAGCTCGAGGAGAAGAAGACTCAGCTCAGAGCCAACTACAAGAATGAATGGGATAAAACTCAGGGCCAAATTGAGCAACTTGAACTAAAATTATATTCATTAAGAATAAGCGCGAAGCCTCTGCAGGTTTTGAGTTCCGATGAGTTGAAGACGTGCAGCGCAGCGGGTGTAGTTAAGAAGGATGTAACCAAGGAAATAGAGAAATTCCTAAAAAGCCTGTCAAGAGGTAGCTTCAAGAGCTACGAGATAAGCGACAGCGAAGATCTCCTTTTCTTCTTTGGAATAGACGATGACCAGAAGCTCATAGAGTTCCTTTTCCTCGTCTACGAGGTCGTGGATATCTATGAGGCATTCAAGACAGGTGACCTGCTGCTTGTACTGGATCCAAAACGTCTAGAGAAAAGGATCAAAGAATACGAAACCCAGATCACTGAGACGAGGAAAGAAATAGAGGCAACGAGAAAACAAGAGAAGAGCGAAGAAGAAATCGAGGCAGAAATACTAAAACTCAACGAAGAATACACGAAACCAATAGAAGACATAAGGAAAAAGTATTTTTCTAGTGAAGAGGAGAAAAAAGCACAATACGTATCTGAGATATCTGTCCTCAGAAATGACTGGCTTGAAAGACTAGCCAAGATTCGCTACTATGAGGGTTATCTCAAGAACTATTCCAAAGATGCGCCTATTCTAAGAAATGAGGTTCTCTGCATCATGCAGGGCTGGGTTCCAGACAACATGATGGATGAGTTTGAAGAAATAATTAATTCACTTGAAAAAGACTTTGGGGAGAAACCCTACTACAGAGTAGAGAATCCCAAGCCTGGTGAAATACATATTCCTACTCCGCAGCCTAAAATGCCGGCTTTTCTCCATAATTCTTGGATCTTAACAAGACTTAGGGGTTGGCCTTCATTAGAAGAGTTGAATCCATCGTATATCAGCGTCTTTATATTTTGTTTCCAGTTCGGTTTGATGTTCGGCGATATCGGTCAGGGTGCCATCTATCTAATAATTGGACTTACTATGTATAGGCGATTTAAAAGGGGCATGATGAAGTACCTCACTGCCATATTTGTGCCAATGGGTATAGCCGCCATGATTTTTGGTTTCCTGTATGACTCTGTTTTCCTAAACGAGCACTTAATTAGTCATACCTTGCATGAGCTGGGAATTGTGCTTCCATTCGTCTACCCGGTAATGCCTAACCCTATTCACGATACACCTCATCTATTGAACCTCATATTCCTAGTGGGAGCGTTTGAAGTAGTCTTTGGCTCTATTCTTGGAGCGATTAATGCCTTCAAGCGGGGTGACTATGTTGCTACCATTGGTGAACACGGTTTGGGTATGGGTATGTACGTACTAGGTCTATATCTTTCAATGGGGAATATGTTCACTGAAGGACTTGATGTAGTAGGTATGCTTGGAAACTGGCCCTTCAAAATCGCATTACTTGGACTGGTCATGGCCACTGCAGAACCTATCTTACACTCCATAAGTCATGGTCACGGAGTAGGAATAGAAGCAATGGGTGAAGCAGTCAGCGGTTTCCTGATGGTCTTTATCGAGGGTTTGGCGAACATGTTTAGCTTCCTGCGTCTCGCTGCCTTTGCGCTGGCGCACGCGGCTCTTGGTGGAGCGGCAATTTCTATGGGTGCAGCTATTGGTAGCCCAATAGGTGCTTTGGCTGTAATGAACGTTATTGCATTGAGCTTTGAGTTCGTATCAAGCAGCGTCCAGAGTTTGAGGCTGTTATATTATGAGTTCATGGCAAAATTCTTCCACGGTGAGGGAGTTCCCTTTGAGCCATTCAAGCTCGGGGCCACCCCAACTGTTGTTGAGTAATTATTGTAATATTATTTCTATAATGACTAGTTTATCCCTAGAAAAGATATAAATATTCAAAAGTTGACTTAGAAGAGAAAAAAGGTGAAAATGACTTTGAAGTCTTTGTTGCTCACACTGATTGAAATCGGAGGTGTCTGACTATGTACGAAAGCTATGCTATTCTAGTCGGCGCCCTCTTGCTGGCCGGTACCTACATCTTGGCACAAGGCGGTATGATCAGCGCATCGGCAGACATGGAGAACAAGTCCACGCCGTGGGGTGCAAGTCTAACTGCATTCGGTGGATTCTCAATCGTTGTTTGCGTCCTATTGATATTCATTCTAGTATTTGGAGGAGGTGAAGGTGAGATGATTCCTGAATCAGCATGGCCATTTTTAACTGGAGCTCTCACCATGATCGGTGCCGGTTTTGCAGCCGCGCTCTGTATCATGGTTGCCGTTAAGAGCGGTGCAGAGATGGTAACTGAGAAACCAGAACTAACCATCTGGTCTCTGCTATACGTCGCTCTAGGAGAGGGTCTAGCTATCTATGGGCTCATCATTACAATCCTAATGGTTGGCGGTTAATTCTATCCGCTCCATCTAGGAAATTCTAATTTTTGTTATTTATTTACCCAAAATATACATGTTGCTTGTTTCTTTAAACGGGCTTTGAAAAACTTTTTAATATTTACACAATCATTACATCCCATGTTGGGGATGGTATTCTATCATTCACGAAGTGAGTTAAAATGAAGTTCAAAGCATTCGTATACGTGACGTTAAAAAAAGGATACAGTGACCCAGAGGGGGACACAACTGCTAACGCGCTGCATGGGCTCGGATACCCTGTTGAGCGTGTAAGAGCAAGCAAAGCCTATGAGGTCTACTATGAGACTGAGGACGCTGCTCAAGCTGAGAAGCTAATCGATGAGATGTGTAGGAGGCTTCTCACTAACCCGACTAAGGATGATTACCGCTTTGAGATAAGTGAGCTGTAATGAGCAGGGTAAAGAAATCTGATCTTCCCTTCAGTCATCACACTATCGATCTGTTGAACGCTAACGATGAAGACCTCAAAGAGATCAAGGTGCAGCTTGGGCTAGGGCTCAGTCTTGATGAGCTTAGATATATTCGCGATCATTATGTTATTCAAGAGCGCAAGGCTACTGATATTGAACTCCAGACCTTCGACCAGACCATGAGCGAGCACTGTAGCCACAAGACTTTCGCGGGTATCATTGATACACCAAAAGGTAGGATCAATGGTTTATTGAAGACTTATTTCAGGAGTCTCATCGATGAGATTGAACCAGACTGGTGTTTCAGTGTTTTTGAGGACAACGCTGGCATGGTTGATTTGACAGATGATGTTACCATAGCGATTAAGGTCGAGACCCATAATCACCCAAGCGCTATCGAGCCATTTGGTGGCGCCGCCACTGGGCTTGGTGGTGTGATAAGAGATATATTGGGAGTGTGGGCTGAGCCGATTGCTAACACTGATGTTCTCTGTTTCGGTCCACTGGATTACCCATATGAGAAGCTACCTGAGGGTGTGAAACATCCTCTATATCTCTTCAGTGGAGTGGTTGATGGCATAGGTAGCTATGGCAACAGTATTGGCATCCCTACAGTGAACGGAGCGACGATGTTTGATGACGATTACACAGGGAATGTGCTTGTGTACGCTGGATGCATCGGTGTGCTCCCAAAAGATCAGTACATCAGTAATGTGAAGGCGGGAGACTACGTTGTTTTAGCTGGTGGGCGAACAGGGCACGACGGAATACATGGAGTAACATTCGCCTCGGTTGAACTCTCAGAGGAATCTGAGGAAATCAGCAGATCAGCTGTGCAGATCGCTAACCCTATTGAGGAAGAGAAGGTAAAACGTGCAATCAAACAGATAAGCAAGCAGAAACTTGGCTCAGGTATCACCGATATCGGTGGAGGAGGATTAAGCTGCGGCGTCTGTGAAACAGCCAACAGGTATGGGCTTGGGGTCGATGCGTATCTTGATCGCGTATTGTTGAAGGCTGATGATATGGAGCCATGGGAGATCTGGATCAGTGAAAGTCAGGAGAGGATGCTTCTCGCGGTTCCATCTGAGAACTTGGAGAAGGTACTGCAGATTTTTAGCGACGAGCAGGTTGAGACAACGGTGCTTGGGAAGTACAATAACTCGCACCATGCGAGACTATTCTACAAGGATGAAAAGGTGGGAGACCTCGTGTTGGAGGAATTGTTTAACCCGCCAAAGCTTACTAGGAAAACACACTGGACTCCACGTGCTCTAAATGACCCAGCGATTGAGATGCCAGAGAGCCTCGGGGAAGTGCTGCTCAAGCTATTATCAAGCTATAATATCTGCAGCAAAGAAAAGGTGGTGAGAAGATACGATCAGGAAGTCAAGGGTCAGACAGTAATCAAGCCACTGCAGGGATGGAACGCTGGACCAAGCGATGCCTCCGTGTTGAAGCCACTAGATGATATTTGGAAGGGAATAAGTGTCGCCAGTGGCGTAAACAGCCGCTACGGCAAGATTGATCCATACTGGATGGCTGCAAGCGTCATAGATGAAGCCATAAGAAACAATGTCTGCGTCGGTGGGAGGAGATGGGCTCTACTCGATAACTTCGCTTGGGGCAACCCAGAGTACGAGGACAGACTGGGTGGATTAGTATACGCCTGTAGAGGCTGCTACGATGTCGCAAAGGTCTATGGAACGCCCTTTGTCTCGGGGAAGGATAGCCTGTATAATGAGAGTCCCCTAGGACCAGTGACCCCTACGTTATTGGTGACTAGCTTAGGCATTGTACCTGATATCAGAAAATCTGTAAGCATGGAGCTGAAAAGACCTGGAAACGCCCTATACATCGTTGGCGTAACAAAGCCCGAGATAGGTGGCAGCGAATACCTGAAACTCTACTGCCAGCTAGGTGGTTCTGTGCCGAAGCTTGACCCAGAGGTGAACATCGTTGCCTACAATAAAGTTCTAGACGCGATGGACTCAGGCATAGTTCGAGCCTGTCATGACTGCAGTGAGGGTGGTTTGGCTGTCGCTTTAAGTGAGATGGCTTTCACGGGCGGATATGGGCTTGATGTTGATGTTGGCAGAATACCTGTCTCGGAGTTCATGAGAGACGACTATCTACTATTCAGCGAGAGCAATGGAAGGCTCCTCGTAGAGGTACAGGTAGACAAGACGGATGAATTCGAGCAAACAATGAAGGATAGCCCATACAGCCTCATCGGAGCTGTAAAGAAAGACCCGTTGCTAACTCTATACAAGGAAGGTGATCCTTTGCTTGAGCTAGAGCTATCTATATTGATGGAGGCGTGGAAGACTCCTCTGGAGGCGAGACGATGAAGCAACAGGATATGCAGATACTCATAATGAGGGCCCCAGGAACCAACTGCGATCTGGAGACCGTGAGAGCCTTCAAAGACCTCGGCACAGTCGTTCATCTGATTCATACCCAGAAAGTGTTCAAGGAGAAGAATCTTGACGACTACGATGTACTGGTATTTCCCGGCGGCTTCAGCTACGGTGACTATGTAAGGAGTGGCGCCATCTGGGCAAAGGAATGCGAGTACAGGATCGGACCCGAACTCACAGCGTTCGTGGAATCCGGGAAACCTGTTATAGGTATCTGTAATGGGTTCCAGCAGTTAGTTGAGCTTGGCTTCCTACCAGGATGGACAGGGAAGAGTCTCTTCCCTGAGGCTGCACTTGGGAACAGCACCCACGGTTATCAGAATAGATGGATTCGTATGCGATATGAGGGTAAGGGGAACTGCGGCATGATGAACGGCCTCAAAGAGGGCTTTATACTAAGCTGCCCCGTGGCTCATGGAGAGGGAAGATTCATTCTGCCCCCTGACAGACGAGAAGAGTTGCTCAACAAGCTCTATGATCAGGATATGATTGTGTGGCGCTATATTAGAGGGGATGGCTCATACGCGGAGTATGATTGGCCAGAGAACCCTAACGGTGCTTATCATGATATTGCGGGAATCTGTAACCCTGAAGGAACCGTAATGGGATTAATGCCCCACCCTGAGAGAGCCTATTTTGGCTACCTAATGCCTGAGTGGACGAGGGAGAGACCTCTGAGCGAGTATGGAGACGGGTATCCTTTCTACAAGTCCATCGTGGATTATGTAGCGAGAAAATTCTAACCATTTATACGTGCCAGCTCGACGGTTGCAACCAATTTTAATAAAAACCTACTCAACTGAGCAGCGTCTAGATAGTTCGTTAACCGATTGATGAAGAATCAGCGATAAATTAAAATAAGATTCAGATAATTTGTGTTTAATGGGTATCGATCAATACCCATCCCTCGGTTGAAGGCCCCATCTGGGGCTCTACTCCCGTTTAATTCTCCTTAGACCATTTATCCAGTCTGTCTAGTGCTTCAGCAACCTGCGGCACCATAGCTTTGTACGGACCTATCTGTCGCTGCATCTCAGCTATCAAGGGCTTTGCTTTAGCTACTGCTTCCGATGTAGGGTTGATTACACACTCGTTGATCTTCCTGAATACGGCTATTCCCTCCTCCACCATGGGGCCAAACGATTTGTAGTTCTCAAGTAATTCGATTGCTTCTCCTATGCATTTCACGAGTTCTTCATTCGACAACGCTATCTCACCCTTAGTGTCTAGGGGAACTCTTAAATAAGGTGCAGCCCGTTCGGTGGGTATCGGAGTGAAATCAGATGGGTGAATGTTTTAATCGAATCCACGGCTTCACTTCTGAGAGATACTAGCTTATTTTTTACCGGACCGTGTGAGGTGCAGCGTAAATGACTGAGATAGATGTTACTAGGGATCTTGTGCTGGAGCTTGCTAAAGCTGCACGCCTTAACTTATCTGATGAAGAGACGGCGAAGTATACTCAGCAGTTATCCGTTATACTCGATGCCTTCAAGGAACTCGATGAGGTTTCCACTGATGGAGTCGAACCAAGTTACCATCCAATAGAGATCGCTGATAGCCTGAGAGAGGACGAAGTTAAGAAGTGGGTATGGGACCCATTGGCTAATGTTGTGGACAAAGAGGGGAGATACATCCGGGGGCCTAGAATCATATGAGTCTCTTGGAACGGGTTCGAGTCCTTGACGGGAAATATCATTTCATGAACACCTATGCAGATGAATTAACCACAGAATGTGAAGGGCAGCTATCAGGCTACACTGTTTCTGTTAAAGACAATATATGTGTTAATGGTATGCAGTCCACCGCTGGAAGCAAGATACTTGAAGGATATATTCCACCATTTGATGCAACAGTTATCGCCAAGTGCAGAGCCGAGGGTGCGAGCATCCTTGGGAAGACCACACAGGATGAGTTCGGTTTCGGAACATTCAACGTAAATACACCATTCAATAAACCTTTGAACCCCTATGACTCTGAGAGAA
>CAYTVK010000055.1:0-10413 GCA_964441725.1 uncultured Candidatus Bathyarchaeia archaeon
GAGCAGTATAATCAACCTGATACCGCGTTTCTATGACGTAACAGAAGGAAGCATAAAGCTGGATGATATGGATATACGGGACATCACCATCGATAACCTGAGAAGCCACATCGGGATAGTAAGACAAGACCCATTCATATTCAGTACCACACTCAGAGAAAACATCGCTTACGGAGTCAAAGAAGCCTCAAATGAACAGGTACGTGAATCCGCAAAGCAGGCGAAGATTCACGAGTTCATCGAATCCCTGCCAGATAAATACGATACAAAGGTGGGGGAGAGAGGTGTAACCCTAAGCGGGGGACAGAAACAACGCGTAGCGATAGCTAGGGCGTTATTGAAGAACCCTAAGATACTGATACTGGATGACAGCACCAGCAGCGTGGACACACAGACAGAGTATGAGATACAGCAAGCTCTAGACGAGCTGCTGGAGAACAGAACCACATTCATCATCACTCAGAGGCTTAGCAGTATAAAGAAAGCAGACTACATCATCGTCCTAGAAGACGGCGAGATACATGAACAAGGAACCCATAGTGAATTGATGAAAGTAGACGGTATCTACCGGAAACTCTACGATACACAGATCACAGGCGCCAGAGGAGGTGGATTCTAATGGGTCAAAGGATGGAGCGATTCGCCGCGGAGGAAGATGATTACGAGCGCTCAGTGCCTGATGTGGTGCTCTTCAAAAGAATGATAGATTACATCACGAAGCAGAAGCGTGAATCCATGCTACTGGTGGTAGCAATCATAGCGTCAACTATCATCAACCTGCTTCCACCATACATGTACACCCTAGCAATAGACAACTACATCAAACAACTGGACACAAGGGGACTCTACATACTTGGAGTAGGATTCGTAATAGTATACATACTGACCTTCGTTACCCAGTACACTCAGGAGTATCTCATCAACTGGCTTGGCTCCAAGCTTGAACTGGAGATGAGAAGAGACATGTTCAAACACCTCCAAGTACTCAGCCTGGACTTCTACGCGAAACAAGAAGTAGGCAGTATCGTGAGCAGAGGCACCAACGACGTGGATAAGATCACCGAGCTAGTAACAAGCGGAGTGGCCAACGTGATAGCAGACCTGCTGACGCTGGTGGGCATCATCACAATCATGCTCTACATGGACTGGTGGCTCAGTATAATCACCTTCAGTGTCATACCCCTCATGGCGCTATTCCTCTACTTGTGGGGGCGCAGAGTACGTCAAGTGTACAGAGAGACTCGTAAGACCATCGCGAGCGTTTCAGCCAAGATGGAGGAGAGCGTCAGCGGCATGAAGGAGATCCAGAGCTACAGCAGGGAAGGAGAGACTCGCAGAGAGTTCCAGCAGGTCAACCAGAGCAATATGGTGGCAAATGTACAGGCAGGGCAGATAATGTCAGCCTTCTGGCCAGCTGTAAGTGTCTTCACGGCGATAGGAAACTTCCTAGTATTATGGTTTGGCGGAGGAGCAGTCATGGCTGGAACCCTCAGCGTTGGTGTTCTTTTCGGCTTCATGGGTTACCTGAGCAGCTTCTTCGCGCCAATACAGGATTTGAGCACCTTCTGGAACAGTGTGCAGAGTGCCCTAGCGGCATCGGAACGAGTATTCGAAATAATGGATACCCCGAAAGGGATCACGGATAAACCAGACGCAGTGGAGTTACCGAGGATCGAGGGAGACATATTCTACGATAACCTGAGCTTCCGATACGAGGACGACACCCCTGTGCTAACAGACGTCAACTTAGAGATCAAGCCAAACACAACAGTAGCCCTAGTTGGACCAACAGGCGTCGGTAAGACCACTATGATAAACCTTCTCTACAGGTTCTATGACCCAAATAAGGGAGCCTTGAAGGTTGACGGCTACGATCTCAGAGACGTCGAACTGGCTTCTTTGAGGAGACAGATGGCGGTAGTGCTTCAGGATAACTTCCTATTCAGCGGCACAGTGATGGAGAACATAAGATATGGCAACCTAAAGGCAACCGACGAGGAGATCATCGAGGTAGCCAAAACCGTAGGAGCCCACGAGTTCATCGAGAAACTCCCAGAGAAATACCAAACTGAGGTAAGGGAGCGCGGCGGCAGACTCAGCGTAGGGCAGAGACAGTTAATAAGCCTCGCTAGAGCGTTGCTGGCTGATCCAAGGATACTGATAATGGATGAAGCCACCAGCAGCATCGACGCCTACACTGAGCTAATCATACAGCAAGCCCTTGACAGGGTGTTCAAGAACCGCACCAGCATAATTATCGCCCACAGACTGAGCACGGTGCGAAACGCGGACATGATAGTTGTGCTCCACGAGGGACGCATAGCCGAGAAAGGCAGCCACGACGAACTCATCAAACAGGGTGGACTATACAAGCAGCTCTACGAGATGCAGTTCAAATACGAGACAGAGGAAGAGCCTGAGGAAGAAATAGAATCATAACTCTTTATTTCTCAACTTAAAATCAGGGAAAAAAGAAGACCTCACTTCATCTTTTTACGGTAAGGGTTATAAAAATGGGTTTTCTGTCTCAAAATCAGTTGTGGTCAATGGGAAAACACATATTGACTGTTGTATAATCGTAAATGGAGCGATAAGGATATATGGTGCCTCGGGAACCTAGGGGGGACGGAAGGATGAAAATCCTACTATACTTTGATTGGGTGGGCACACGCAAGGAGCTCAAAGAACACGACAAGAAGATGCAGAAGAGCTGCATCGAGACAGGTGTAGGACATGAGGGCCTCTACGGAAGTATGAACGCTAAATGGAACTATGTATGGGTGTTTCAGGCAAACAGTTTTGATCACTTCCTTGAGATGAGCCGCAAGGTTCCGAGACCTATTCACATGACCCACTACATCACAGAGCTGCTGATCCCGGCGATACTCTAAAATTAAATCGGTTATCAACTATTCTTTCGATATTAGCTACAGTAGTATTGTGCCATGTTCATCCACTGAGCATAGCACCGGGTTTTGATCGAGTTCCCTGAGAATCTTTGCTGCCTCATCTGCTTTCTCCCGGTACTGGAGGGTGAACGCTACCTCGCCAAAGTTGGCCATCGTGAATGTTAGATTGTGGCGATCCATTTCTCTCAAGAGACCCCGGATTCGTTTGGTGGCTAAGCCAACGTGATCCGTGAATTTCCTACTATAGTATATGAATCGTTCAGGAGTTAGCTCTGTGTATAGTTCGTCAACGTAGCTTCTGCCAAGCTGGTTGATCTTTCTCACAAGATCAGGGTTTGAGAGGGCTGACTTTGTGTGGATAGGTCCATAGTAGACGTAGACCACAGCCAGATCACTGGTGTCTTCAAACAATATGCCTTTGCCTATACCAGGTGCACCCGGTTCATAGAGAACCCCAAAACCGCCTTTTTCTGCGGCGAAAACGCTTCCTAGGCCGGTCTTGCACTCTATCTCAGCCAAGTGGGCGATCTGGGCGGCTTCTATTCTACTTAAGCCAGCTTCAAACGCCTCGTTGAGGGCTAGGCTTAGACTCAGTGCGCCTCCTCCGCTGCTGCCAAATCCAGCCGTGATGGGTGTGGTGATGGTGTGTCGAATAATAACGTCAAATGCGTCCGTGATATAGGCCGAGTACTTTGAGAGGACATCTTCGCTGACATACGCATCGATCACTTGCTCATCGTTGATGTATATGTCGTGGGAGGGACGTTCAGATGGCTCAACTGTTACCTGGGTGAGGACTCCCTGAGTCAGGCTTACGCCTGAGCCCCTTGCACCCCATCTGAGGGGATCATTCCCCTCTGTGCATATCTGGAATAAACCCGTTAAGTGTCCTGGTGCAAAAGCCTCAGCTTTCCTCATCGAAATCGATATGGGGTAGTTGATTTAGTGGAAAAAGTTTGTGTAAAATATGGGAGGCTTACTTCAGGCTGTTATAGTCGAATGGTTTCTTTGGGTCCACCACTGGTGCCTTTACGTCGAACAGAGCCGTGTATTTGAGGCCGCTACCCGTGTTGAAGAGTACTACCTGTTCATCTCTGTCAACTGAGCCCTCTGCCAGCATCTTCTTTAACGCCGCGTATGTGGCTGCTCCCTCTGGGCAAGCGAACATTCCTTCATGTTTCGCGATGTCGGATACACCCTCCATGATCTCATCATCGCTTACAGCGATGCATTTACCGCCGCTGTCACGTGCAGCATTCAACACGAGGAAGTCTCCAAGAGCCTTGGGTACGCGGAGACCTGATGCAAGAGTTGCAGCGTTCTGATAGAAAGTTGACTCTTTTGCGCCTTCATCGTAGGCTTTGACTATGGGTGCGCATCCCTCTGCCTGAACCGAGACCATTCTGGGTCGTTCACTTCCAATCCAACCAAGTTCCTCTAGCTCATCGAATACCTTCCACATACCAATGATGCCTGTGCCACCCCCTGTGGGGTAGATGATTACATCAGGCAGCTTCCAATCCATCTGCTCCGCGACCTCAAGACCCATGGTTTTCTTGCCCTCAACCCTGTAGGGTTCTCCGAGGGTCGCCACGTTAAACCACTTCATGGTATCCATGCCTTCCTTCACAAGCTTTCCAGCGTCACTGATTAGACCGTCTACCAGCACCACCTTGGCTCCCACTACTTGGCACTCCACCATGTTGACCATTGGAGCATCCTTGGGCATGAAAACATAGACCTTCATACCTGCTCTTGCACCATACGCCGCCATCGCACCGGCGGCGTTTCCCGCCGATGGAAGGGCGACGCTTGTGATGCCGAGTTCTTTGGCTTTGCTAATGGCCATTCCGAGCCCTCTCGCCTTGAAGCTCCCTGTGGGTATGATGCCTTCATCTTTGATCCATAGCCCCGGTAGACCGATCTCTCGTCCTAGTGTTGGAGTGGGGGTTAATGGGGTCCATCCTTCTCCGAGGGTTACTATGTTTTTCCTGTGTTTAACCGGGAGAAGCTCAAAGTATCTCCACATGGAGGCTACTCGTCCCACGAGTTCCCGCTTGGTGACGGATTCTTTGACTGCCTCAAGGTCGTATCTTGCGAAGAGGGGTTTTCCACATTTCCTGCAGACGGTCTGCACTGTGTCTGCTTCATGTCTCTCGCCGCATGCTGAGCATTCAAGATGAGTAAATTGACTCATATTTATCGTGTAAGAAGTGGGGGCTGGGAAAATAACGTTTGGGTAGGTTACCTGTACTGCAGGTTCAGTCGCCGATCTTCACCGCGGTAACCAGTGATGGCTTGTCCCTCTGAGTCTACCTGCCCCATGAGTTTAGTGATCTCGGCGTAGCCCTCGCTGAGCATGTACTCGGGGTTCATGCTGAACCTCGTGGGGGTTGTGCTGGTACCGGGCTGATCCATTCCCTCTACTACGCGCTCGATCTGGTTCTTTGGTATGGTGAATATCATCTCATAGTCCTGTGTCCCCGCGTATCCTCTGTCGCCTCTGCATGGCACTGATGCTTGGCATTCGTCTTTGAGCATGGCTGGCACCACTGCGTATACGCAGGCTGAGTGGCCGCCCAGAACGGTTGTGATGTCTCTTCCATCCTCGTAGGCTAATCCGAGAAGCAGTTTTAGCAGTTGGGCTGAGTCGCAGTAGACCACGGCAACATCGGGCTCAAAGCTGGCTGATGTGAGAGGAGCCGAGACTACTCCAACGTATTTTCCTGTCTCGAACCGGGGAAACTCCTTGGCCCAGTTGGCTCCAGCCTCAAGGCTCTTCACGCCTACCGGGTAGCGGGTTTTTCCCTCAAAGAAGTATTCTGGGGGCTCGGCTAACCCGAAGCCGATCACGGGCTCTGGGCACCACATGTCCTCGAATAGCTGTGCAACTGTCTCGCCGAAGCGTCTTGATAGCGCGAAGGCTTGACATGTTGAGAGACATTTTCCGAATTGTTTGAGGGGTCTGATGGCCTCCTCGGGCACCTCTTCGGGTTTCTTCAGCATCTTGACTGCTAAGGGGTGTGTGTTAAGCCGAAGCTGTTGCTCCATTTTGGCTCCGAGTTCATTGAATTTACTCATGTTACATAATATATTGTCATGAGAAAATAACCTTACTCAGTGGTGGGGTGGAGGAACCTTTTTATCTAATCCGATGTCCCAATAAGATACCAACCATATTGGAGTAGACAAAAATGGGGTATTGTTTTGTCAAATCCCTCACGGAGGGGACGTAAATGGGGTATCGTTTTATTAGTTCGTAGACCCCGACGACAGAAAAACGCGGATCGAAGTGTCCGCAGAAATGAATCAAAACAACAGGATATCTTGACAGGGTATCGTCTGAACAGGATATGGGAGTTAAATAAACATGACTGAGATGACAGGAAGCAGGGCGTTCGTTAAATCACTTGAAAACGAGGGCGTTGAACACATATTTGGAATATCAGGAGGATCATTGATCCCAATCTGCGACGAGTTACTGAACAGCGACATGCGATTTATTCTAGCGAGACATGAACAGGGAGCAGCCCACATGGCAGATGGCTACGCGCGTGTACTCAACAAGGTAGGCGTATGCATGGCCACCAGCGGACCCGGTGCGACTAACCTCGTAACAGGAATGGCAACAGCGCAGATAGACAGCAGCCCAGTGGTAGCCTTCGCTGGGCAGGTGAACAGGGATGTAATCGGCACAGATGCCTTTCAGGAATGCGACATTATAGGTGTCTCAGCCAGCGTAACCAAGTACAATATGCAGGTACGGGAGCCAAGCGAGATACCTGAGGCCGTGAAGAAGGCTTTCTACATCGCCAACACGGGTAGGAAGGGCTCTGTGCTAGTAGATATACCCAAGGATTGTACGACCCTCAGTGGAGAGATGGATTTCAACCCCGAGATAAAGTTCAGGGGATACATAACGGATCATACACCTTCACCGCAGGAGCTTGACTGGGCAGCCCAGATACTTGCAAACGCAGAGCGCCCGATAATCATGGCTGGAGGAGGAGTAATCGCAGCCGGTGCAACAAATGAGCTTGTCGCGCTCAGCGAAGCCCTGTTAGCGCCAACCGCGAATACTTTGATGGGTAAAGGGGCTTTCCCAAATGATCACCCGTTGAGTCTTGGGTTATGCGGGATGCATGGAACGCAGGCTTCAAACACCTTGGTCCCTAAAGCCGATGTGCTACTAGTAGTGGGTTCAAGATTCAGTGACAGGACAACCGCGAGGGTGGCTGACTTCAACCCCAACGGTAAGATCATCCACATAGACATCGACCGCAGCGAGATCGATAAAAACGTCGAGTCGATGACAAAAGTAGTCGGTGACGCAAAACTAGCCCTAGCTGGACTCCTTGAGAGGGTGAAAGTCCTCAAACAGAAGCCTGATCCAGCGTGGGGCAAACGACTTGAAGAGTTCAGATTCGACTGGGCGGCTGAAGCAGACAAAGCCAACGGATATCTCAGGGCACCCAAGGTTATCAGAGCCCTAAGGGATGAACTGCAGAGAGACGCGATAGTAACCACAGAGGTTGGCCAAAACCAGATGTGGGCCGCTCTACACTACGATGCGTATCTGCCTCGGACCTTCCACACCAGCGGAGGCTTAGGCACTATGGGCTGGGGATTCCCTGCAGCCATAGGCGCCAAGGCGGCAAAACCAGAGGTACCTGTGGTGGATATCGCGGGTGATGGTAGCTTCGGTATGACCGAGAACAATCTAGCCACAGCGGTTGAGGAAGAGCTTCCCGTGATTGTGGTGGTGCTTAACAATAAAGTGCTGGGAATGGTTGCACAGTGGCAGCGCCTATTCTATGATAGACGATACAGCGCTGTGAAGCTCAGAGGAAACCCGGATATGGTGAAGCTCGCCGAAGCTTATGGGGCTGATGGTGTGAGGGTAGAGACTCTTGACGCCTTCAGGACCGCTGTGAGGCGTGCGATAAAGGCGGATGTACCCACTGTGATCGATGTACCCATCGACCCAGATGAGAACGTGTTACCCATGATCCCACCCGGCATGGGTTTGAAGGATACGCTGTGGGAGGCGGATTAATGCCAATCCACACCGTGAGCTTCCTAGTCGAGAACAAGGCGGGAGTCCTCTTCAATGTCACAAATCTCTTCAGAAGAAGAGGCTTCAACATAGAGTCCATCGCAGTAGGCACTGTGACCGATACGCGGTACAGCAGGATGACCATCAGCGTCGAGGCTGACGCCAAGACGTTGGCAAATCTCGTTGAGCAGCTTGAGAAGATGGTTGAGGTCATCAAGGTTAAACGCCTTGATCCGTTGAGAACCATCAAACGTGAGATGATCTTGCTGAAGCTAAGTACACAGGACCCTATGGCGCGTGAGGATGCTTTAAAGTACATAAACAATCAGCACGGGCTAGTGCTTGACATCGACGATGACTCAATCATGGCTGAGGTGACGGGTGAACCGGAAGAACTTGAAAAGTTCCTCGAATATGTTAAAAGCGTCGGCATCGTGGAGATGTCACGAACAGGGATAACCGCCCTTGAAAAAGGACGGCTTCAACTATAATGGTGAATAGAATGAAAGTATATCACGACAAGGATATTGATGAATCAATACTTGATGGCATGACCGTGGCCGTACTGGGCTACGGGAGCCAAGGAAGAGCGCAAGCCCTGAACATGAGAGACAGCGGCGTAAACGTCGTTCTGGGTCTCAGGGAGGGCGGTAAGAGCTGGAAGAAGGCGATAGCGGATGGGTGGAAGCCCATGACTACCCTTGAGGCAGCTCAGAAGGGCGACATCGTCTTGATGCTGATGCCTGATATGGCTCAGCCAGTGGTCTGGGGAGAAGAAGTAAGCCTCGCCATGAAACAGGGAAAGGCACTCCAGTTCGCCCACGGCTTCAACATCCACTTCGGAGAGATCAAGCCACCGGAAGACATAGACGTAATCATGGTAGCGCCAAAGAGCCCCGGACCCGAACTACGCAGACAGTACGAGGCAGGCTTCGGCGTACCTTCACTGGTAGCAGTCCATCAGGATGCATCAGGCAAGGCTCTCAAGAAGGCACTGGCAATCGCCAAGGCAATAGGAAGCGGCAGGGCAGGGGTACTTGAGACAACATACCAGATAGAGACCGAGACAGATCTATTCGGTGAGCAGGCGGTCCTCTGCGGAGGCGTAGACCAGCTCATCAGAAGAGGCTTCACTGTTCTCACCGAGGCAGGTTACCCACCTGAGAGCGCCTACTTTGAGGTATGCAACGAGCTGAAACTCATCGTTGACCTCATCTACAAGAGCGGCATCGGCGGCATGTACAGGGCAGTCAGCGACACAGCCAAGTGGGGCGGCTTAACTGTGGGACCCATGGTCGTGGATAAGCAGGTCGAGGATAACATGAGGAAAGCCTTGAAGGCTGTTCAGGATGGCAGCTTCGCGAAGGCTTGGATCGCTGAGAGTAAAAGCGGCGCCAAGAAGTTCGATGAACTCATGGCTGAATGCGACGCCTTGGAGATCGAGAAGGTAGGCAGAGAAATCCGCAAGATGAGCGGATTAGAGAAATAAACTCTCTCTATTTTTCCATTTTTTCGTGCTCTATGAGCCACTTTTTTAAAGGCAACCCCCAGCGGTAGCCGCCAAGTGCACCGTTTTTACTTAACACCCTGTGGCATGGAATCAGTATGGATACCGGGTTCTTTGCACATGCACTGGCTACAGCCCTTACTGCTCTTGGGTTACCGATGGACTCCGCCAGCTCAGAGTAGGATTTGGTCTCTCCGGGAGGTATCTCCTGTATGGCTTTGAGAACCTTCCACTGGAAGGCTGTTCGGTGGATGTCTAAAGGTAGATGTGGGTTGAAGTCTTTACCCTCAAAATACTCTGAGAGAGACTGGATTATTCCACGGAAACCCTCGTCGTCTCTCTGGGTTTCAGCGTATGGGAACTCCTCCATCAATGAGTCAATAAGCGGCTTCTCGTGGTCCCCAAGGTAGAGGGCGCATATGCCTCGCTTTGTACGCGCCACAAGCACCTTGGTGACGGATGTCTCGAAAACATTATAATGGATCGATACGTCTGAGCCTCCTTCTCTGTACTCTGTTGGGGTCATGCCGAGCTTGTCTGGTACTTTCTCGTAGAGTCTGCTGCGTGAGGAGAAACCGGAGCCGTACATGGCTGAGTCAACTTTCTCTCCGTCCCTGATGCGTTCCTTAAACTGCTCAAGTCGCTTGGATTCAACGTATTGTCGTGGGGAGACCCCTAGAACAGACTTAAAGGTGCGTTGAAGATGATACCTACTAACGTTAAATCTATCAGCGAGCCCAGCTAGCGTAATCTTCTCCTCAACGTGATCAGCGATATAGCTCGTGATCTTCTCAACAAAGACCTCGTTTGGGCTCAGATATATGGATGGATTGCATCTGAGGCAGGCTCGGTAGCCAGCTTCCTCGGCATCACCTGTAGAATCAAACAGAGCAATGTTTTAAGCTTTAGGTTTCTTGCTGCTGCATGATGGGCGGCAGTAG
>CAYTVK010000056.1:0-10393 GCA_964441725.1 uncultured Candidatus Bathyarchaeia archaeon
CGGAAAAAAGAGGGCTGTCCAGCAGGGACACCACCCTGCCCCCTTCCATCAATGCATAGGTGTTCAAATGCTGCAGGGCGGCAAAAACGTTCTCCCGGGTTCCCTCCCAGGCCTCATAGCCGTATTGCCTGGCCGACCCGGTCAGGAGAAAATCCAATACGGTTTGAAGGGCCGTTTTGGTCAGCGCTTCCTCGCCGAAAATCAGGAAAACCGGATAGGGAACCGGATCCTTGCCCCGGGCTAACGGTGCCAAATGTTGCCGGATCTCATTATGTTTGATAACCGTCAATCTGTTTCTTTGAAAAGCAGGTGATAGATGAAAAGGCCGATACCGATCGTAATGGCGCTGTCGGCGACATTAAATGACGGCCAATGATAATCCATGACATACAGATCGAGAAAGTCGATCACTTTCCCCAGGCGGATCCGGTCGAGAATATTGCCCACGGCCCCCCCCGCGATCAGGGATAGTCCCAGTTCCAGCAATCGCTGACCGGGTGGTGTTTTGGCATAGATCAGGATATAATCTAGGTTGTTCTGGGGCTGGTTTATTGTTTGGAGGCCTTTTTTGGGCTGAGGTGGGTTGACATCCCCTCCCCCATCTATTGTATTATGATGGTTGTCTTTGAGTATTCGATGAACTTTGGGTCTATCCTGTATAGCTCGCCTTTTAATTTGGTGAACTCATCGATCCCTAGATCGGTCTCGATGCCAACGACCAGTTGCTCTTCTAATCCGTAGGGGCTACCGAGTATCAGGAGTTTCACTTCTTGCTTCTTGCAGAGTTCTCTTACTTTCTCCATCCAGCGGCTGATTACAGTTGCATCATTTAGGAATGACTGGAAGGCTTCCTGCGTCATCTTGAAATAGTTTAGATAAACATACTTCAATTCTTTCACTGAGGTCTAAAGGTAGCTAATGGGTATAAGATTATCACTCAACGAGCTTGTAGTCGTTGCCTTCTCCTTTCTCCACGAGTCCCTCGTCAACCAGCTCCAGTAGCTTCTTTCTGATGGTGACTCTGCTGCCTGTGCCTCGCTCCAGTTGCACTTCACGTGTGAGGCTGCTTACGTTCTGGGGTCCCTTGATTGCCATTACATTCAGTATGATTCTGCTGATCTCGTCCCTTGGCTCCTCGCTGCGCTTGAGGCGTCGTTGGACGCTCATCAGCCTCTGCACCAGCTTCAAAGGCTTAGTGTATAGGCTCGTACCAATCTTCAAGCCCCCGATAATCTGTGAAGCCTCAGCGTATTCCTGATTCTGGGTCATCAAAGACTCCATGTAGTCTAGCCTCTTCATCATAAGCTCCAGCTTCTCGTTGAGCTCCCGCAGCTCATCTTCGAGACCAGACATACTCTGAAATATGCTTAAGCTATTTTTGAGTCTACCCATAGCCGCTGAGATAAAATACCTGAAAAGCAGATACCCTATCGATCAAGTTGAACAAACCATTCCTAGAGAAGCTCAGCAACGCATTCGGACCCCCCGGATACGAGACAGAGCCAAGAATGATACTCATAGAGGAACTACAAGACTACGCCGACGAGGTAAAGACAGACAAACTGGGCAACGTATTCTTCACCCACAGAGGAGACGAGAAGGCGCCAATCATCATGCTTGCGGCTCACACAGACGAGGTTGCTGTGCTCATCACAGATATCGACGACAACGGCTTCCTAAGATTCCACCCATGGGGCATCGTTGATAGCGTGCTCCCCGGTCAACGCATGATGCTCAACGGCAAGAAGGGCAAACTCTACGGTATCCTAGGCACTAAACCACCACATGTGCTCAGCGAAGCAGAGCGTAAGGCAGCCATACCGGCAGACGAACTATTCATCGACATAGGCGCTGATAACCGCGAGATGGCTGAAGAGAAAGGCGCATACATCGGAATGACAGGCGTATTCGATGTACAGTTCAAGGACATAGGAGACGGCTACCTATGGGGCAAAGCCTTCGATGACAGAGTAGGCTGCTACGTCATGGCTGAGGTCTTCAAATGGGTTAAGGATAAACCCTACAATCTCGTCGCGGTGGGCACAGTGCAGGAAGAGGTTGGGCTCAGGGGAAGCAAGACCGCCGCGTGGCAGGTGGACCCAGACTACGGGTTAGCGCTGGAGAACACATTCGCTGTTGATATGCCGGGTGTGCCTGCTCACAAGCAGAGCGCTGGACTACACAAGGGACCGGTGGTTACCATAGCTGACCGCAGTGTGATCGCTCACCCCAAGGTGCTTGGCAGCATCATAGAGGCAGCGGAAGCCGAGAAGATGCCCTATCAGTACAAGAAGATACCCAGCGGAGGCACAGACGCTGGAAGCATACACCTAACCAAGGCTGGGATACCAAGCGGAACCATCGCCAACCCGTGCCGCTACATACACGGACCCTGCGGAATAACCACCGAGGAAGACATCGAGAACACCGTTGCGCTTGTGAAGGCGTTTATAAAACGCATCAGCAGTTAACCTCATATCTACCCTCCATCCTTTTTTCAATCTATGAAGACCCGTAGAGGCTCCTATCCCCTTCTTTATCCAATTCCTATCTGTCTGCTCGGCGCGCTGGTTGATGATATGCCCAACTATGAGGCAGTAGGTAACATCGGCATGGTGTCCTTCAACCCCAACCTCATCATGGTGAGCAGCATCAAAGCCCACCACACAAACCGGGGCATAAACCAACACGGCACATTCAGCGTAAACTACCCAACAGCAGAACAAGTCGCAGAAACAGACTACTGCGGAACAAAAAGCGGGAAAAACACCGACAAGTCAAAGCTATTCACAAACTTTTACGGTGTCCTTGAATCGGCTCCAATGATCATGGAGTGCCCAGTAAACCTCGAATGCAGGGTGATAGACACCCATCAATACGGAGCCAATGAGACATGGGTAGCCGAAGTAGTTGAAACCTACATCGATGAAACCATAGTCCCAGATGACCCCAAAAAGTGGCCAACCATCGAGCAAGTCAACCCCCTCGTATACAGTCCAGCCTCAGAATACTACCGCCTGGGCATAAAAATAGGCGAAGGATACAGGGAAGGCTTGAAGATCACCGCTCCAAGATGAACTCCCGTGTCGGGGCAGTGGGTTTCCCTATCCGTTTCTTCATCATATCCTCACCCACCTTCTCACCGACCTCGATGGGGCGCAGAGACTCAAGCTGATTGACGGCGTTATCCAGCTTGCCCTGCTTCTCGGCGTAGATCCTGAACATGGGCTTTCCCTCATGCACCACGTCCCCTGTCTTCGCGTAGAGCTGAAGACCAGCCCCCATATCGTTTGGAGTTCCCGCTGATCGCGCGATCTTAACGAGGTCCCTGTTGTTAAACCAGAGAACCCTACCATCCTTGGGTGCGGGCACATCATAGGTAAACTCACCGGGCACAAGATCCTCGGGCTTCACCGATGGGTTGCCGCCCTGTGCGTCGATGATCTGCCTCATCTTCTCCAAGGCTTTACCGTTGTTGATCAGGTCCAGCGCCATCTGCTTACCGTTCTCGTGGCCCACCATCTCAAACAGGATGCCTGCGAGGTTCGTAGCCTTATCAATCAACTCATGGGGGCCATGGCCATACAGGGTATCCATGGCCTCACGCGCCTCCAATATGGGGCCGATGTTGTACCCAATGGGTTGACTGCCTTCGGTGATGGCGCACTCTATGCTCATGTCAAACCGGCTGCCAAGCTCGATGAAATCGCTTGCAAGCTGCTCCGCCTCATTAACCGTCTTTATCTTGGCGCTGACACCCACGGGAATATCCACCACAACGTGGGTGCTGCCCATTGCTTTTTTCTTACTCATAATACTCGGCAGCAGCAACGGGTCAATGCTCAGCGGGTACTCGATCCTGATGAACAGGTCATCCGCTGGGGCCAAGTCGATGCTCCCACCCCAGACAATGCAGGCACCGATCTCGTTTACTATCTTCTTGATCTTCTCAAACGGTATATCTACTGGTGCCAACGCCTCCATCCTGTCGGCTGTGCCAGCTGGGCTCGTTATTGCCCTGCTGCTGCTCTTGGGGATGCTGTATCCAGCCGCAGCAATAATTGGTGTAACGATCAACGTGGTCTTGTCGCCGGGTACACCCCCAATGCTATGCTTATCCAGTATGGGGCTCCTGCCAAAATCAATCTGCTTACCGCTCCAGATCATGGTCCTGCTGAGTGCCTCAACCTCCTCCATGCTCACACCGTGAATATGCAGTGAGGTCACAAACGCGGACAACTCGATGTCGCTGAGATGCCTCTCCACCACGTCACCCACTATGCGCTGAATCTTCCAAGGAGTAAGCCGTTGACCGTTAATCTTCTCCCGAACATAATCAATGCTCTCAGGGCGACGAGCAGGCTCAACATAGACCACAGCACCCTCTGGGATGCCAAGCCTCACACCAACGTCACGGTATAACCCTATGATACCGGGCTCATCCTCGGTGCTGATGTTAATAATACAGATAGCGTGCTCATCACCATACCTTACAAATAATCTGTCACTGCTGATGACCCCAAGATCAGCAGCGTCATTCCTGTTCATGACCACAACCAAGGGTCCGCCTGCCTCAATGCTCAATAAATCCGCTTTTAGCTGCATACATCTGTGCCCCGTTAGAATACATTGAATATGGTTGGGTAAAGGTAAAAATATAGTGGAAGAATAATCAACTATAGTTGATTCTATGCGATACATTGACTTCGTAAACCAGAAGTACAAGCTCAAGGACACAGACCTCATCTGCAGTTTCCACGTCGAGCCAAGAGACCAGCCCCTAGATGTAATAGCGGGCGGGGTGGCAGCCGAGAGCAGCGTAGGCACATGGACAGACCTCACCACAGAGAAACCATACGTGCGGGAGAAAGCAGCAACCGTCTACGAGATCAATGGAAACGAGATAAAGATCGCATACCCCATAGAGCTCTTTGAGCCCGAGAACATGCCGAACATCCTCAGCAGCGTAGCAGGCAACGTGTTCGGCTTGGAAGACATTGAGAACCTCAGACTCAACGACATACATTTCCCAGAGGAGCTGGCCAAGAGCTTCAAGGGACCAAAATACGGCATAAAGGGAGTGCGAGACCTCACAGGCGTACATGACAGACCCCTTGTTGGCACAATCATCAAACCCAAGCTCGGGCTGATAACCAAGGACCACGCGGAGGTAGCCTACGAGGCGTGGCTAGGCGGCTGCGACGTTGTGAAGGACGATGAGAACCTCAGCAGCCAACGGTTCAACCCATTCGAGGATAGAGTGATCCAGACACTGGAGGCACGGGACAGAGCCGAATCCGAGACAGGTGAGAAGAAGGTTTACCTCATCAACGTGACAGCCGAGATGGATGAGATGAAGCGACGAGCCGAGTTCGTAGAAGACCACGGCGGACGATACATGATGATAGACATACTCACCACCGGCTGGAGCAGCCTACAAGCCATGAGAAACCTCGACCTCAAGCTACTAATCCACGCCCACAGGGCAGGACACGCCGCCTTCACCAGAAACCATAGACACGGCATCAACATGACTGTAATCGCCACGGTAGCACGGCTCATAGGAGTAGACCAGCTTCACGTAGGCACTGCAGTGGGTAAGATGGCTGAGACCAAGGATGAGGTGCTCGCGAACATAAAGGCATGCAAGGAACCCATGTACGGAATAAACCCAGTGTTGCCAGTTGCCTCAGGCGGGCTCCACCCAGGCATGGTGACTAAACTAGTGGAAATCTTCGGAAAAGACACTGTTATTCAGGCAGGCGGCGGAATACATGGCCACCCGGATGGGACCATAGTTGGGGCAAGGGCTATGCGGCAGGCAGTAGAAGCAGCTATGCATGGTATACCTCTAAAGGAGTACGCCAAGGATCACCATGAGCTTGAGAAAGCACTGGAAAAGTGGTCTGTACTATAGCATCCACGGGTAGTGCCTGTGAATGGCCTCAAGTATGCTGTGGGGGCTGATTATGCCCTCCTCTGTAATCAGGCCGTGAATATAGTCTCGTCTCGTCACATCAAACGCTGGGTTCAGTATCTTTAGCCCCGCTGGGGGATTCTCCCATATCTCATCCGTCTCACGCTCCTCAATGGCCTCATAGGCTCCATGAATAGTAACGGGGTCAAACTTGAGTAACGTACTCACCACGTAGAATGGTACACGCGCCTCCCAGGCAGCCATTGCAACCTGACTCGTACCTATCTTATTGATGACATTGCCCTCACTAGTTATGGCGTCGCTGCCCACCAGCGCGAAATCGATCTCCTTCATATAGTGACGCGCAGCCGAGTCAACTATCATCGTGGTATCAATGCCTGCCTCAACGAGCTCATAGGCTGTGATCCTTCCCTGATACTTTGGCCGTGTCTCGGTCTGTATTACCCTGAATTTCTTTCCAAGTTCATGGGCCCTGATCATTGTGCTTGTAACCCCGCTGCTGTGGCAGTGGGTCAGTATGGTGTCCCCGTCTTCTATCCTACGTGCCCCTGTGTCTATCATGATGTTCTTTGCCTCGTTGAACATCATCAGTATCTCTCTTTCAGCTTCCTGAACAAGAGAACGCAGCACGGCTGGGGTGCTCCAATGCGATGTATGAAGCCTTGATTTAATGTACTTGAGTCCATTTCTCATCATGGGCTCCGTCGCCCTTGATTCCACGAGGGTCGTGATTGATATATTCAGCAGCTCAAGCACTTCTTCTGGTTGGGTCCAATCGAGGTTTCTGATCTCTTTCCCCAGCGCCTTAACAGCCTGTACGGCTATGCTTGTTGCTCCCTGTATCTCTAGGGCTTTGATCCTTGCTGCTGTATCTTCAACGGACATTGGAGCTCAGTATTTTGGTTCGGCGCTGAGGTTTTAAAGTGTTAGTCTGTTTTTCTTTCTCCACTCACTTATTTTGGGGGTTGCACGTTATTTGTTGGGAAACGGGTAACCTTTATAAGTGATCATGTAGGACCACATACCGAGAATATGGGTAAAATACCCATAGGTAGAGTTTTGGAGAAATAAAATGACCAACCAATATAGCGTTCACGATATGGACGATACGTCCAGCTGCCCAGCCTGCGGAGGCAGCAAGATAGTGAGCGACAGGCAGACAGGGGAACGCGTCTGCGCAAACTGTGGCTTAGTCGTAACAGACAGCATAATGGACACAGGACCCGAGTACAGAGTGTTTAACCTGCAAGAGTCCAACGACCGGCGTCGAACAGGAACCGGCTACAGTATGAGCGTCTACGATAAGGGCCTCAGCACAGTAATCAAGGGCGATAAAGACGCCTCAGGCAAACGGCTCGACTACGAGACCCAGAGAAGAATGCGCAGACTCCAGCGCCAAGACAACAGGAGCAAAGTAAACGAGACCCACGCCAGAAACCTCAGCATCGCGATGGCAGAGCTAGACCGGATGGTATCAGAGCTACATCTAACTCAGAACGTCAAGGAAAACGCTGCGCTGATATACAGAAAGGCATTAACGAAAGACCTCATCAGGGGCAGAAGCATCGACGCCTTCGTGGCTGCAAGCATATACGCTGCATGCAGAGTACTTGGAGTACCTAGGCCGTTGAAAGATGTGAGCAAGATAAGCAAGCGTCTGCACAGCGAGGTCGCCATGACCTACAGGCTGATACACAAGGAGCTGCAGCTTAGGCCACCTGTGGACGGACCATTCAAGTTCATCCCAAGCATCGCAGCCAAGCTGGAGGTCAATCAGCCAACAGAGCAGTTAGCCATCAGGATACTCCGAAAAGCCGACGAAGACAAGGCGTTAACAGGCAAGGACCCACGTGGACTAGCCGCAGCGGCACTGTACATGGCGTGTCAGGAGACACGGGAGAAACGTGTTCAACGGGTAATCGCGAAGGCAGCCGGTACGACTGAGGTCACGCTGCGTAACAGGTATAGAGGCCTGAAGCAAGCGCTGGACAAGATGGAGATTCAGCCAGAAGACCTTATTCCTCCTGCAATCTAAGAATTCCATACTTTTTTAACTAAACCCATCAACTGGTTTTATGCAATCATCCGAGCGTAAGCAGCGTTCATTATTCATGCTGATGCTCGTTCAGTTATCCACCGGTTTTAGCATGGGCATCATCGCCCCGATACTAGGCTTGTTTGTTAGAAGTCATGGTTTAAGCATGGCTCAGATCGGGTTGGTTGGGACTGCCTCCATGCTTGGGTGGTTTATCTGGGAGCCCATCATGGGTGTGGTGGCTGATAGGTTCAACAAGCGTCTGATGCTGGCTGGGTCACTGTTTGTCACCACTATCCTATATGGATTGTACCCGTTGGCGGATAGCCTGCTGTTTTTCGCTGTGCTGGAGTTTATGAAGACAAGCGTCCTCTCAGCTTACAGCATCCCAGTGAAGGCTCTAGCAGCCGAGTTACTCCCCGTAGCAGACAGAGGTAGGGTTTATGGCAGATATATGACTGTGATCAGCTTCGGTGGCATGATAAGCCCCCTCGTCGGGGGATACGTTTCTGAGGTGGCTGGTTTCTCGGTACCCTTCTATTTGGCTGCAGCTGTGGGTTTACTAGGAATCTTGGCGGTGTTTTCAATCAAATACGATGAGCCTACAGACGATTCACATGTCAAAGCATCTGATGGAATTAGAAAACTACTCAACGGATCGGTTTTAGCGATATTCTCAGTGAGGGGATTCTTCTTCTTCAACGCCGGGTTCACAGGCAGCTTCTTATCCATATTCTTGAACGAGTCACCACAGTTCATGGCCTCCGAGTCCCAGATAGGGTTCTTCTTCACCATACTGCGGCTCGCTGGGGCAGCGTCACGTTCTCTCATTGGTGATGTCTGCGATAGGATAGGTAACAAGCTGGTTATCATGAGTGGTCTATTTGGGATGGGTGCAAGCTACCTTGGCTTGATATATCTCTGGGGGATCATACCCATGTATGTTCTTGGAGCAGTTCAGGGGCTCTGTCAGGCTGCTTCAGATACTGGTATGATGCTGCAGTTGATCTCTGTGATGCCGAAAGAACGATCAGGATTAACAATGGGGCTGTACTCTGAGGCTGAAAACGTAGGTGGCATAATATCGACTCCCAGCGTTGGCTATCTCTACCAGAATTTTGGAGCCAACTCCTCGGTGTGGCTCATAACCTTGGCTATGTTCATCAACGCTGGCTACAGCTACATGGTGATACGTGAGAAGAGCCCAGATAACGTGAAAGATCTGGCTACTTAGAGGAGCATATACTGGTTTGTGGATGCTTCGTAGGCTACTATTCCCTGTGCAACGAGCTGGGTGAGTGCCTGTCTTATCTGCATCTTTGTGAGTGTTACGTGGAAACCGATCTCTGTGATTCTTGCTCTTCCTTCCTCAAGCAGTAACGCGAATGTTACTTTATCGATGTTGGTGATTTTTCGTAGATGCTTCATTTTGCTTCAGCGACATTCACCATGCATTGCGAATATAACCTTATCGATGCGAGTCGAACACTACTACGTTAAATGACGAACTAATAGAAAGGAATAGACGCTTTCAGCTACCTATATCAAGGATTTTACAGGTCAAACCGGTTCCCGTATGGAAATTATAAAACACCCTGATACAATAAACCCTCATTATGAGCGAGTACGAGGACAAACTCCGACAATACATCACTGAACACGGAATAAAAGCCGAGCTTCTCACATTCAACCAGTCCACACACAGCGTAGCCGAGGCAGCAGCAGCCGTGGGGGCAAACCCAGAGGAGTTCGTAAAATCCATCTGCATGATCGGACAAAACAATGAGCTTATCGTCGCCATCGTTAAAGGCGAACACAGGGCCAGCACAAGCAGGGTAGCTAAGGCACTGGGCATCGAGAGACCAAGGATAGCTGAACCTGATGAGATGCTGGAAAAATCCGGGTACCCCGCTGGAGGAACCCCAGCGTTTGGCTATGACGCTGTCTTCCTCATGGACCCTAAGGTGCTTGAGAAGGAGAAGGTCTACAGCGGCGGCGGCTCGGAGCAGGCATTGACCTTGATGGCTCCAGATGAGATGAAGCGAGCCAACAACGCTAGGATTGTCCGTGTACGAAGCTGAGTCGATGGTCTTTTCAATCCATCCTTGTTGTTTCAATTATGAGTAGTTACAAGATTCTGGCTTTAATCGGAGACGGTATCGCCTACGAGATAGTTCCCGAGGCGTTGAAGCTCCTTGAGGCAGTGGAGCAAATATACGGTGTCGACTTTGAGGTAATCGGTCCCTACGAGTTCGGCGCCAAGTATTACGCTGACCACGATATGAAGAGTGGCTGGGACCCAGCTATCACAAAGGAGCTGCTTTTTGAGGTCGATTGCTGGTTCAAGGGACCGGTAGGATTACCAGAATACCTACTGAAGCTACCCGGCGCATATTTGCCAATAAACCAGAGGCTCGATC
>CAYTVK010000057.1:0-10351 GCA_964441725.1 uncultured Candidatus Bathyarchaeia archaeon
TGGCACGGATGGCTACTCGGCGCAATGGTCGCACCGACACCAGTCTCTGCGCTTCTACACAGCAGCACAATGGTAAACGCTGGAATCTACATGCTTCTGAGGATCGCACCAGCGATTCAGGGAACCGCACTGAGTAATGTGATCGCCATCGGTGGAGCATTCACTTTCCTAATAACAGCCGTGCTCGCAATCAGGCAGAAGGTGAGCAAACGAGTCCTAGCCTACAGTACAATAGGCAACCTTGGCTTGATCACACTATGTATCGGCATAAACACCGCGCTGAGCTACAGCGCAGCCGTCGCCTTACTGGTCTTCCACAGCGTCGCCAAGGGACTCCTATTCATGGGGGCAGGCGTCGTCGAGAACAAGATCGGCAGCAGAAACATCGAGGACTGGGAGGGTCTGCTAAGCAGGCTACCCCTCACAGCCACTGTGATGATCGTAGGCATGATCAGCATGTTCCTTCCGCCATTCGGTATGCTCCTAGGTAAATGGGTTGCAGTTGACGCCATAGCGTCAAGCCCCATCTACCTAGGGCTATCGATACTCGTGATGATAGTAATGGGCAGCGCCGTAACCACCTTCTACTACGCGAAATGGATCGGCTACATGATAGTATCCCCCAACAGCCTAGAGAAGCACAAGGACGAGACATTGGCGATCCCATACAGGATCAGCATGATTGGACTACTCATAGTAGACGTAGTCATCAGCCTCGGAGCCGCACTAGTCTTCAACTACATAGTGATACCCGTCATCCGGAACGCGTACCCCGTGGTCTTCACCACGCCAAACCTAAGCATCGACCTAGGCTTCACAGCTTTCCCAGTTTTCGCCCTCTGGGGTGGATCAATCGCTGTGATTCTAATCGGTTCATGGCTGGCCAAGAGCAAGGGAGGCGTACTTAGCCCACCATACATGGGTGGAGCCAACGTGGATAATCAAACATTCAGGACCACGGCGGACTCGGAGGTAAAACTCAGCCTATCGGGTATTTTCCTCGGTAGCAGCATCAATGAGGCACAGTACGAGAAACTCGCGCTAATCCTCGGGGCACTGGTAACAGTCGCCCTACTCTTGGTGGAGGTAATCTAAATGAACACAATAACAATCATAACAGCAGCAATACTAGCGCTGGCAACCCCTTTCATCGGCGGCTTGCTGGCGGGCGTGGACCGTAAACTCACTGCCAAGATGCAGGAAAGAGTTGGTCCGCCACTTGTTCAGCCATTCTATGATGTGCTGAAGCTATGGGGCAAGAACCCCATGATAAGCAATAACCTGCAGCCAATGCTAGCCTTCGGCTACCTAGGCTTCGCATTAGTAGCGGCGGGCATGGTAACATTCCAGCAAGACCTACTGCTGGTGCTCTTCGTGATGAGCATCGCAGACATCTGCCTAACCGTGGCAGCTGTAAGCACAAAGAGCCCCTACAGCTACCTGGGTGGACGCAGGGAGTTCCTAGCCATGCTCAGCTACGAGCCAGTAATGCTACTGGTAGACATAGCAATTTTCCTGGTAACAGGCAGCTTCACCATCAAGAGCATCTACGCCTATGGGCAGCCCCTGCTCATGGTACTACCACTGGCACTCGTGGCTCTAATGTTCGTCCTCGTAATCGAGATGAAGAAGAGCCCCTACGATGTCTCTGGTAGCGGACACGCACACCAGGAGCTAGTCAGAGGAGTCTACACTGAGTTCAGCGGCTACACAATGGCGCTCATAGAGCTTGGTCACTGGACAAAACTCGCAACCACGTTGATGATCTTCAGCCTATTCTGGGCTCCAAATCCCGCGATCGGTGGAGCCATCAGCCTAGCCATGTTCTTCTTGGCTCTGGTGATAGACAACATCTACCCCCGACTTACATGGCAGAAGATGCTCAAGACCACTTGGAGCGCAGGGTTCGCGCTCGTGCTGCTGAACCTAGCCGCTCTCATCTTTGGAGGTATAATCTAATGTCACTAATACAGAAAGCCCGACTCAAGAGCCTCTGGGTAATGCACTTCGACTGTGGCAGCTGCAATGGCTGCGACATCGAGATATTAGCAGCATTAACCCCCAAGTTTGATGTCGAGAGATTCGGAATCGTAAACATAGGAGACCCAAAGCAAGCAGACGTACTACTGGTAACGGGAGCAGTAAACCACAGGAACAAGGAGGTCCTGAAGAACCTCTACGAGCAGATGCCGGCGCCGAAGATGGTTATCGCCATCGGAACATGCGCATGCACTGGCGGGGTTTTCCATAATTGCCCTAACGTGCTTGGAGGCGTGGACAAGGTGATCCCGGTGGATGTCTATATTCCGGGATGCGCTGTACGCCCAGAGCAGATTATCGACGCAGTTGTACTAGCGCTGAACAAGCTTTCGGGAGCAGTCAAGGTGGAGGAGGACTCAGAATGATCGTCGAAGTAACAAAGAATCCAGAAACAGATTACAACCTCAATGTAACCATGGATACCCTCATCTCATCAGCAAAGACGATGAATGAGAAGGGTGCAAGGTTCATCACCATCACAGCCAAAGACCTCAACAAGACCGACGCGGAAGTACTCTACCACTTCGAGGTAGAGGACCACGTCGAGACATTACATCTAGTCGTGAAAAAGGATAAGCCAATCAAGAGCATAACCGGCGTCTATGTACCAGCATTCATCGGTGAGAACGAGGCACAGGACCTCTTCAAGCTAAAGTTCAGCAATCTTGCAGTGGACCTAGGCGGTAAGATGCTCAAGAACGATATCAGTCCTTCAACGCTGCTAAAGCCAGCTGTTGGAATCCAGCCTCCCATCATGAGGAAGCTTGGACCATGCCGCGAGGAGTGCCCAGCAATGGTCAACATCCCCAAGTACATCAGGGAAGTTGAACGTGACGACCCCGAGGCAGCGTATAACACGATAATCGACAGGGCTCCGATCCCAGCCATACTGGGCAGAGTCTGCTTCGCCCCCTGTCAGGAGGGCTGCAGACAGGAGCTTGAAGTCAAGCCTGTACAGATCAGGCTACTGAAGCGTGCAGCAGCAGACGGATTCAAAGAACTGAACGGTGGTCTCCAGAGAGAAGTCACCTGCAAGCCATCAACTGGCAAGAAGGTGGCCATCGTCGGAGGAGGCCCCGCAGGCGTAGCCGCAGCCTACTACCTAGGATTACTTGGTCACAAAGCTACAGTCTACGAGAAGGGTACGATGCTTGGAGGCGCGATGGCTTGGGGTATTCCCAAGTACAGGCTCCCCAAGGACCTGATGAACGAGGAGCTAATGGCTCGCCTCAACGAGGTGGGCGCAGATGTCAAGCTAGAGACACAGGTAGATGACTTGGACTCTTTGCTTGCTGAGGGATACGATGCAGCTTTCCTCGGAATCGGCGCAGACCAGTGCAACAGTCTACGCTGTGAGGGTGAGGACACTGAGGGAGTAATCAGCTTTATCGACTTTCTCACAGCAGTAAACATCAGAGACGAGACCCCAGAGATCGGTGACAGGGTCATCGTCATAGGAGGCGGAAACAGCGCAATGGACGCTGCAAGAACCGCTGTACGCCTAGGCGCAGAAGACGTAACCCTATTCTACAGGCGAACCGAGGACGAGATGCCTGCAAGTCTACACGAGATTCATGGAGCCATGGAGGAGGGAGTCAACTTCGACTTCCTAAGTAGTCAGATAAAGATCACCCCCGGAAAACCATTGAAGATCAACTTCCAGGCGATGATCCCCGGCGAAGAAGATGAATCAGGTAGAAGACGTCCCATGCCCATGGAGGGAAGAGGCGTCACCGTTGAGGCGGACACCATCATCTCCGCTATCGGGTACCGTGGACTCGTGCCAGCGAGCATGGGGGTCAAGGTTAACCGACATGGACAGATCGAGACAGATGAGAGCTTGAAGACAAGCCGAGACAACGTATGGGCAGGCGGAGACGCGGTCTTTGGACCTACAAGCGTAATCGCTGCTCTACGAGACGGCAGAATCGCCGCGAGCAGCATTGACAAGTACCTCGGAGGAGAAGGCTTGGACGACGCTACACCTGATATGAGTGAGTTCGTCTCTCGTTCAGTTGATAAGGAGAAGCTAATGGAGACCCCACAAGCTGAGATACCTGAACTGGACCCAGATGAGCGAATCAAGAGCTTCGCAGAGGTAGAGCAGGTGCTGGAGAAGTGCACTGCGAATTGTGAGGCTGGAAGATGCTGGAGGTGCGACTGGAATGAGTAATGAACCTAAACTAACAGTGATACCCTTCGGTCCACAGCACCCCGTACTACCGGAGCCAGTTCAGCTCCAGTTCTACGTGGATGAGGAGAAGATCGTTAACGTACTACCGAACATCGGGTATGTGCACAGGGGCATCGAGCGTGCCGCTGAGCTAAACGACTACCGAAGAAACCTATACCTATGTGAAAGAATCTGCGGGATCTGCAACATCATACATGGGCAGACCTACGCTGGAATGATCGAGAAACTAACGGACACAGAGATACCTATCCGTGCCAAGTATCTGAGAACCATCTGGGCTGAGCTAGCCCGTCTGCAGAGTCACTTGCTCTGGCTGGGGTTATTCGGTGAAGCCGTTGGGTTCGAGAGCCTCTTCATGAAGATATGGAGAGACCGCGAAATAGTACTTGAGTTAACCGAGGCTACAAACGGTCACAGGATTCACCTCGGAACCACAGTAATCGGTGGAGTCACCAAGGACATGGATGAGAAACTCATCAACAGATACCTCAAGGACATGGATAAGCTCAAGAAAGAGATCGATGACTGGGCAAACGTCTTCAGAAAAGATCAGTCCTTCCTAAGCAAGACAGTGGGACTGGGCTTGCTGCCCAAGAAGGACGCCGTCCACAGCGGAGCAGTCGGGCCGGTAATCAGGGCCTCAGGAATCCCACAGGATATGAGGAACAACGGCTACGAGGCATACGGCGAGCTTGACTTCAAGCCAGTCGTCCATGACAGCTGCGACGTGCAGGGCAGGGTCTTAGTAAGACTGGATGAGACCTACGCGAGTATTGACCTCATTAAACGGGCTATCAAGCAGATGCCTGAGGGGCCAATCGCTGTGAAGAATGATAAGTTCCCAGATGGCGAAGCAATATACAGGACAGAGCAACCACGTGGAGAGGTCTTTTACTACGCCAAGGGCAACGGAACAATCCATCTAGAGAGGATCAGGATTAGAACACCCACGATCCCAAATATTCCTCCTCTTCTCACTATGCTGATAGGTCATAACGTCTCGGACATCCCGTCCATAGTGCACAGTATTGACCCCTGTATGAGCTGTACTGAACGTATCACCTACATCAAGGAGAGTAACTAAGATGCCCGGTTTCCTAGGTAACATATTAGAAAACCTCTTCGGTAAGCCAGCGACAGTCAGATACCCATTCGAGAAGCCAGCACCAGTCCCCGGTACAAGAGGGGAGCTTAGATTCAATATGGCGAAATGCGACCAGTGTCAGGACTGCGAGAGAACCTGTCCATCCGCCGCCATAACGGTCTACCCTGAGGAGAAGAAGATCGAGTGGAGTCCATTCCAGTGCATCTACTGCCATGCGTGTGTAAGAGCATGTATGCATGAAGCCATTGAACCATTGATCAACGTGGAATCCCCAGGCTACAAGAAGAAAATAGAGACCTTCAAGGCCTAAAATCACTTCTTTTTTTATTTATATTCTTCTTTATAGACGCGGTCCTCAATCATATCGAGTCTTGCTTCCAGTCTCGCTAGGCTGCGCTCGATGTTCATCAACCCATCCTTCAGTCCATCAGCTATCTCCATGAGGCCTATGCTCATCTCAACGGGAAGATCCTCAGAGACCTTGTAGAACTCATTCTGGCTCTTCTTGATGAGTATAACATTACTTATCCTGTGAATACCCTCGATCTGGGCGTCGAAGCTCGCCAACTGCTTCTTAGCCTCCTCTAGAAGCACCCTGTAATCACTGTTCTTCAGGTTTTCCCACGGGTTATCCGCCACATAGAACACCTGTTATTTCTTTTATCGATTAATATTTAGAACTTTGCCGCTTAAAACACCTCTATTCAGCGGTTTTATTACTTTCTATTTTGTAATATGCTAATGTTGTACAATTCGTCAGTAATACTTGGCTAAGCTTTTTTCTATTATGCTTACCATCTGATACCCATGCACGGGTTGACGCGGGTCAAGTTCAGTAACCTCGATAAGGTCCTCTATCCTGAGCTGGGGCTGTCTAAGACCGATATTATAGAGTATTACATCAAGTTAGCTCCAAGGATGCTGCCGATCCTAAAAGACAGAGCCCTTGTGAGGACACGCTACCCCGACGGAATAAACCACGAGGGATTCTACGAGAAAGATGCCCCTAAAGGTACACCAGACTGGGTGAAGACCTTCACAAAATTCAGCACATCCGTTGGAAAAGACACAGATTACGTTGTATGCAACGATCTTGATACCCTCGTCTGGTTAGCTAATCTTGCATCTCTTGAACTTCACATTCCCCTTTCAACCATAAACTCGGTTGAAGAGCCGGACCTGATGCTTTTTGATATAGACCCAGAGCCCCCTGCTGGGTTGCAGGAGGCTGTTCAGGCAGCCATTATTCTTCATGATTATCTTGAGGCAATTGGCTTGAAGCCGTATGTTAAGACCTCTGGGAAGAAAGGCATCCACCTCGTTATCCCCCTCGTGGAAGGGTACAGCTTCAAGGAAACCAGCTCATTCGTCCACGCAGTGGCTATCGAGCTAGCCGACAGACATGAATTCATAGTCTCCGAGAGGAATCAGACCAACATCCCCGGCACGGTGCTCATCGATTATCCACAGAACAGCGAGAGGGGAACCATGATCGCCTCATATAGTTTACGGGCTGTGAGGGAAGCTACTGTAAGCACACCTCTTGAATGGGGTGAGTTACTTAGTCTTCGGCCTTTTGATTGGAACATCTTTAGTGTGGTTGGTAGAAAAAGTGACCCTTGGAAGGGTCTTTTCTCGGAGCGATTCAAGCTACCTGTTTAGCAGCATGTGCAGACGCTGGCTTTCTTCTTCTCTTTATCAGCGCCACAGCCACATTCCGTCTTCTCAACGGTTTTTTCCAGTTCACAGCATTTCTCTGACATATTAGTCAAACAATATAGAATTCTTAGGAGAAATAAACCATATTGTTAATAAAATAAGGAAAATATGTGTTTATCCTTAAATTTATTAACTTCAGCGCCTTGTTTTATTCAAGGTACCTAAGAAGGTAAAGACGTTGGATGAGATAGACGCCCAGATACTGGAATTATTGAAGAAGGATGCGCGCACACCTCTGAGCCGCATCTCGGAGGAGGTTGGACTGAGCAGCCCAAGCATCAAGGACAGGATCACCAAGATGGAGTCAGAGGGGGTCATTCTTGGCTACCGACCCATACTTGACTACGCCAAGCTTGGGCTCCCCTTGACCGCCTTCATTAACTTACGGCTCCACTATCCTCTCTGCTGCACTGATGAGTTCATCGATGAAATCCATAAGGTCGAGGATGTTATAGAAGGACATTACACTGATGGCGAGGAGGATATGCTGCTGAAGGTGGTAGCTAGAGACCCCAGTCACCTGCAACAGATATTACTGAAGGTTAACAGCTTACCGGGCGTAGCTTCAAGTAACAGCATAATCAGCCTCACTAACCCCATCAGGCAACGGTAGCTGAGAGCTTGTACAGGTAGGCTCTGCCTTTTTTCCCGTTCCTCTCAACGATATTCATCTTCGTCAAGCAGTAGAGCATCTTCTGGGCGAGCCTCGTACTGAGACCGGCTTCCTTTGATAGCATCCTTGAGGTAAACTCATTTGGCAGCGTCTCCGGAATCAGATTCCTGAAATCCTCTGGTGAACTGAATAGGTGGCGCTCCTTTAGATCAAGCATCCTCTTATCATGTATACTCCACCTGCGACGCCTCCAGCTCCCCTTGCCATCATCAATCCAGTACTCTTCAAGATCAACCAACGCGACCTCAAGCTCAAAATTTGAGTCCATGAGAAGCTTGGGCAAGTAGACTAGCTCATAGAAGATATCCTCAACCCTCCCCCTCTTGGGGCTCTTTCGTTTGCTAACTTGTTTCCCATCCTCGCTGAGCCTGATGATCCATTTTCTATCAGCGATGGGGTGTACAAGCCTAACCCTGTTACTCTGAGTCAGGTCCCTAAGCTTATCCCTGATGGATGAGAAACTCCGCGTCTGTATCTCAATGAGCAGTTCACCTCGCACCACATCAACCCTGTAATCTCCGTGGGGTGACTCGATCTCCCCCGTCTCCCTTGCATAAAATTCCTTGAGTTGCTCGTGGAGTGTCTGCTCAGTCACAGCACAGAATACGCTGACTCATGTTTATACTATACTAAAACATGAATAACATGAGGCGCACCCTTTGAGCAAATTATCAGCCGAGCCAAGCACCAGAAGCATCTGGAGCGGAAGAATCAGCATCGGACTAGTAAACGTACCAGTCAAACTATACACCATGATCAAGGACCAGAGCTTCAGCTTCAAATTCGTCCGCAAAGAAGACGCATGCCCCCTCAAATATGAACGAGTATGCACCTTCGACCAAGAGATAGTACCATGGAATGATGTGGGCAGAGCCATCGAGGTGCGCAAAGGCGAGTACGTTGTCTTCGATAAGGAAGAATTAGACGCTCTGCGCCCAGAGTCCAATAAGAAGATCAGCATCGACAAATTTATCCCCCTCGAACAAGTAGACCGCATACTATTCGAGAAAAGCTACATACTCGCACCCGACAAGAGCGACGACAGCTACAGCCTCCTCTTGACGGCATTCAAGACCAAAAAACTGGCTGGAGTAGGAAAATTCACCCTCAGAACCAAGGAATACCCCGCCCTCATCTACCCATACAGGGATGCATTGATTCTGACCACGCTCCTCTACGGGAACGAGGTGGTTGACCCCAAGGCGTTAAAAGATCTCCAAGAGCTAAAGGAACCCACAGAAGACGAACTTCAACTAGCCCTAAAGATTATTGACAACCTCACAGGGGAATTCGACATCACAGAATACCATGATACCTATCAGCAGAAGGTTGAGGAGCTTCTGGCAAAGAAGATGAAAGGCGAGATCATCACAGTGGAGGAGCCCAAAACCGAGGAAGTCAAGGACATCATGACCGCACTACAACAGACACTAGCGCAGCTGCAGAAAACATGAACACCTATCAACCCATGATGGCTCGCGTAACCGAGCAGCCCTTCAACGACCCAGACTGGTTTTTCGAAGTCAAATGGGATGGCATAAGAGCCATAGCATACGTCGATGACATGGTTAGCCTCAAGACCAGAAACGATAAGGAGCTTATCACAAAGTTTCCCGAGTTCATGGAACTGGCTGAGCTGGCCCACGACGTGGTTCTTGATGGCGAGATAGTAATCCTCACCGACGGTATACCCGACTTTAATGCGGTGGCGACGAGAAATCAGGTATCAAATCAGAGGGAGATCGATGTACAGGCAGCCGAGAAACCAGCCACCTACATCGTGTTTGATATCTTGGAGGCAGACGGGGAGAGCCTGATTGATCACACTCTCGTGGAGCGCATCAAGATACTGAAGAAACGCCTCAAACCGGGAAAACACGTCGTGCAGAGCATACCTATCTCAGAGCACGGCATAGAGTACTATCAAGCCGCTGTCAAGAAAAACCTCGAAGGAATAATAGCCAAGCGAAAAGACAGCGTATATCAACCCGGAGTTAGGAGCTCAGACTGGCTTAAACTAAAGCAGGTTAAGACCTGCGACTGCGTAGTATTCGGGTACACACCCGGCACAGGAAACAGGGAGGAAACATTCGGGTCACTGCTTCTCGGGTTATATGATGAAGGGAAACCAGTCTACGTAGGTAAAGTGGGCACAGGCTTCAGCGACCAAGACCTCATAAGAACTAAAAAACAGCTAGAAGTCATCGATGTAGCCGATCCATGGTTTCAAGAAGAAGACATCCCATCGGGCAGTAAATGGGTTCAACCTAAACTAGTGGCACAGGTAGGCTACCAAGAAGTAACGCAAGACCAACGCCTCAGAGCCCCGAGACTCCAGGGATTCAGAGACGATAAACCCGCCTTACTCTGCACAATAACACAGATCAAGCCCCAGCAGCTAGAAGAATACTATCAGAAGAGAAACTTCGGAAAAACAACAGAGCCAGCCGGAGGATCACAGAGGGGATATGGCAACAGCTTGGTCGTGCAAGAGCATCACGCATCTAGACTTCATTACGATCTGAGACTTGAGCGGGATGGAGTTCTCGTCAGCTGGGCTGTACCCAAGGGGATTCCAGAGGAGCCCAATGACCGCAGATTAGCGATACGGGTCGAAGAT
>CAYTVK010000058.1:0-10338 GCA_964441725.1 uncultured Candidatus Bathyarchaeia archaeon
AGTTGACTATGTTGTAGCTTGCGGGTACGTTATCTCTGATGTACTGTACTGTGCCGTCTGTGCTCATTATGACGAGGTAGTCGTGGTTTTCCTGCCATATGTCCACGGTGTCATATTGGAATAGGCCGAAGGCTAGAGTTCCTTCCCATGCTTCACCGTATGTGGTTATGGTGCACGGGATTTCTAGGTCTTTGGCTGATGCAATGTTGTTACCTGTGATTAGTGAGAGGAAAACTATGGTTAATCCAAGTAGGATTATAAATCGTTTACTTTCAGTTACGTTTGAGTATTTCATTTGGTAACAGTTTGTCTGACTTTTGTGATGTGATTTAGATTATGTCACCGGGAAGAATCTGATGATGTGACGGGCTAGTTGAAATCAGGTGATTTAACACACATCCATGACTTCAATGTTTCATCGGTCTATTGAAATTTTAGATGATACCCGCGATTTGAGGATATATAGCCAAATATTAAACACAACACAATATGAGGATAGATGAGTTAACCCATGCCCCGCAATGATGTCAAAGGATTCACTGAACGAGAACTGGACTTCTACAGCCGACAGATAATGCTTTTCGACATGGGACTTGAGGCACAGAAACGACTCAAGGCATCAACAGCGTGCATAGTAGGGCTAGGTGGCTTAGGCAGCCCAGTAGCAATGGAACTAGCATCTATGGGCGTGGGCAAACTACGCATCATAGACAGCGACGTAGTCGAGATATCAAACCTCCAACGGCAGCATCTTTACAGCGTGGACCAAGTTGGGTTACCCAAGGTGGAGGCAGCCATGAATCGCATCATGGGTATGAATCCATTCATCGAGGTTGAGCCCATTCCTGTGGGGGTGAATCCAAGTAACGCCGGGGAGCTGATTAAAGGCTCTGATGTGGTAATCGGAGCACTGGACCATATGGCTCCGAGATATGCGTTAAACAGGGCTTGTCTTGATCAGGGGGTACCTATGATTCACGGAGCCGCGGTAGCCTACAACGGCAATGTATCAACTATCATACCGGAAAAGACAGCGTGCCTAGAATGCTTCCAAGGCGGGATAGATGACTCGCAGATACCCACATGCGCCATGGTGGGGGTACACCCCTCGCTGGTGAATGTTATCGGTAGCATCATGGCTTCCGAGGCTGCGAGACTGCTGGCTGGTCAAGAGCCAGTGTTAGCTGATAAGCTACTCTTCGTGGATTATCAGGACCTCTCATTCGAGGTCATCAAGCTGAGGCGGTCTGAGACATGCACAGTGTGTGGAGAATCAGATAAGGAGCCATATCCTTTAGCCTTTGAACCCATAACCGAGATATGTGGGAGGGAGGGACGCAGGGTGTTTGTATTCCAACCCGAGAAATCCATGAAGGTTGACCTCAATGGATTCATTGAGAAGGTGAAGGCTGATGGCTACGAGGTTTTTGCTCGCGGTGATCTTGGTTTCAGTTTCAAAGGCGATGACGGTGTGAAGGGCAGCGTTATGAGAAGCGGCGTCACCATACTCGAAGGGTTCAATGATCACGACTCAGCGGTCTCGTTCCATGACTCTCTTTTCAGTTAAGACCCCGATAAAGTGTACATGAAACCCCGTTACTGGATCGCTTTTCGTCATATACTCTGATCTGATCTGGGCTATTCTGGGGCTTCTTTTGACAAAACATAGCTAGAATACTCTGGGATTTTATACCTCCCCCCCTACCCCATTGATTCAACAATTTTACCAAGAAGGGTCTCGATGAACTGGTTTCTTTGTTCTCTCGGGGGGTTATCGTTTCCCTGCCGCGCTACCACTAGGTCTAGGCTGGGTATCACATAGCAGTCGTTGATGTTGTGTCCCCTGCTGCCGTAAGTGTCATGGGGTATGTTTTCCCATTCATCCTGAACCCAGAAGGTGTATCCGTAGTTGTGGGTTTTACCATTCACTTGTTTGAATCGTCTTGTGGCTTTCTTCATCCACTCCTCCGGTATGAGCTGCTTCTCACTCCATCTCCCCTTGTTCAGCCAGAGGTAGCCCAGTCTCGCAAAGTCACGGGCAGTGCACCTGAATGTGCTGCCTACTATGCTGTTGTATCCGCATGAACTGATGCTTCTATCCGCTCCATATGCATTGCATCCCTCGCTGCCCCCTACACCCCAGCCTGGTTCATCTGAGAAGTTTAGCTCACGAGAACCACTGTAAACCATATCTCTGTAGCCGTTTTCCCTGATCTTGATGGGCATCCCGATCTCCCCCAGAAATCTGTCATAGGCGTATGGTCCAACCAGTTCCCCTGTGACGTTTCTCATGGCTAGAGCCATCTGCTCTAGCCCAAAGTTGCTGTAGTTGAAGCCATAACCGGGCTCAAAGAGAAGCGTATGATGGGCTGGGACTCCCTCAAAATACCACCAGCCGAAGCAGTACTCATACATCTGGTATGGTCCAGTGTAATCCTTGTAGTGGTGTCTTGGGCTGGGTGCAAGCCAGGGTTCATCTGATTCGTGCCCCGAGGTCATGGAGATGACGTGTTTGACCTTGATCCTTTGTTTTCTTGGGTCTGTGATGGGCTGTTCCCATATCTGGGGTATTAGTGAGTCCTCGCTGCTTGAGCCAACTAATGGTGTGTCTAGATTAACCCTGTCCTTGTATTCGTCCAGAAATATGCCTACTGCTGATCCGAAGATCGATTTGGTTGATGATTTTACGTCGTTGCATGTCTGCCTCGTCCATGGCTGAGGTCCACCCTCTGAACCAGTTATGTAGCTCTCGGCGATGATCTTGTCCCCGTGGATGATGATTAGGGCTCCCCCGTGGCTGCGGGTGCAATCTGCCTCATCGTGGAACTTTATCGCATCATTTAGTCTGCCTGTGTTTACAGCCAGTTTGGCTGGATCAGCCTTCGCCCAGCCTCCTTCCTTCTCTGGTGGTGGGTAATATTCATCAGTCATATTATGCACCCGATAACAGACGATTCATTGATTTTAAAATAAGCGAAAGGCTACTCAGATAGTCTAATAGCCAGTCTCGCCACTGCTGCTCCAATGTCGCGTGATGTTCTCATTCCCTCTTCATCGTTGAGCACGTCTCCCGGATTGCTTCCGACTGCGTTCGCGTAGCTGGCTATCCCCGGTACGATCATCTTTTGAGAGAGAATAAACAACAACTGCTGGGTCCAGACATTAGCCAGACCTGTTCTGCGGGCAACGCTCATGGCTCCAGCGACCTTTCCATCAAACACTGTTCTCCCTCTCGCGCTGCTATTGTAGTAACCTGTTCTGTCGATGAGTGCCTTCATCTGGGGTGACATGGACTCAAAGTAGCTTGGGCTCGCAAATAGCAATCCATCTGCCTCAGCCATCCTGTTGAAGACATCCATGAAGTCATCGTCAATCACGCATTCTCCCGTCTTGGCGCAGGCTCCGCATGCTATGCATGGCTCCACTCTCTTGTCTGCTAATCTGATTATGTCTGTCTCTGCTCCGGTGCTCTTCGCTGCCTCTAGGGCGTTTTTTACAACGATCTCTGTGTTTCCGCCTCTGCGTGGGCTTCCCACGATGCCTAATACTAGTACCATAGGCTTCAGAGCACTGGGTGGACGTATAAATTTACGTAGAGCTGTTCTTCCTCTGATTATGCTTGATCTGGTAGAGTGAATAACAAGCCATCATGGCGAAGAATCCAGCCACGAGTACCATGCCATACTGTCGTGATATGAGGAAGCCATACCAGTTCAAACCGATGCTCCCAGCGTATAGCAGTACTAAATAGACGATTAATTTCAGTGGCCATTTATCGGGATGGTGCAGTGGCTTCATCTCGGTTATTGCGCGGTACCATAGATCGTACAAGAGAAATACCAGCATAGGCACCAGTGTGATGGATTTTGATTGGTTCTCTCTGAGGTTCAGCAGAAACAGTGCAGTGAACGGGATCAGTTGCAAGCTGAAGACATATTTTAATCTCAATTCTTCATCTCTCTCGTAGGCTCTGAGGAGAAAAATGATGCATAAGAAAGCGTAGTAGGCCAAACCGAACCCCAGTAGGGCCGTGTCTATTAGAGACAGCATACTATCTGAAAACTCTGCGTTCTATAATAAACTGCTTTAATCATCCGTGCTGACACCGCAATACTGGTTTAGAACCTCCAGCACCTTTTCGATGTTATTCGATGTGAAAACGAAGGGTCTACCCGACACAAAGTTCAGTTTAATGGCCTCTCCAAGTCTCGGCAGGAAAGCCAATGAGCCATCTCCACCGTACCTTATACCCATCCCAGTGAAGACGCCCAATGTGGCGTTTATTCTCTCACATTTAGCGATGTCCTCAAACCTCACCTTCTTCTTTATGAACCCGAAAGAGACAATCAGTTTCTCAGAATCTATCACGATATTCATCTTACGGAAATTCAACATTATAACGATGAAGAAGAGATCAAAACCCACATACATCCACAGAAGCGAGGGCTCCTTATGCACAGCTAACATCTCAAGGATAGCCGTGGGGGTTAAGGCAGCGATGAAGATTCCAAGCATTATAGTCGCCCACTGTGTTAGGCTCTACCTCCTCAACGTAGACTGTGGAATCCATGGTTATTGTCCTTAGCCTCTATTACTCGTCTGATAGATAAACTATGAAAGGCAGATGTTTCTTCTGGTGTCTAATTTTTAAATCATCAGGGCATCATCTGTGACATGCCCGATGAGAGTCGTGACGGTTTAACCACTTATCTGCTCATGGCGTTAACCACGGCTTTCTGGGGCGGCTCCTTCGTAGCGGGAAAAATAGCTTTACGAGAGTTCCCGCCGATGACATTGACATTCTTCAGATTTCTCATAGCCACAGCCATAATACTGCCCTACATGTGGTTTAAAGACGATACGAGGGTGCCTGAGAGACGAGACCTGCCCCTTCTCTTTGGGTTGGGAATTCTCGGTGTCTCAGCCTATTTTTCGTTTCAGTTTACATCGCTACTCTACACATCAGCAGCAAACTCTTCCACAATAAACGCGTTGAATCCCCTTACCTCGTCTGTGATTGCGGTATATCTTGCAGATGAGAGGCTCAGCGTCAAAAAGGTGGCGTTGATCTTCGTTGCACTATCTGGGGTGATACTCACTGTTACAGGAGGCGACATTAACGTTCTGCTTAACCTGGAGTTCAACAAGGGTGACCTGATTATGCTGCTCGCGATGTTTAGTTTCTCCATCTATGGAATTTACAGCAAGAGAGCTACTAGAAAATATTCTCCACTGCTGGTTACTACGTATATTTTCCTGTTTGGCTTGATACAGATTACTCCCTTGATGCTGATGGAGAATGCGCTGGGTGACGTGTTATCATTCTCCTCTGAGGCTTGGGCGTCCATTGTCTTCATGGCTATCTGTTCATCTGTCTTGGGCTACTTGATTCAGCAAGTGACCATCAAGAAGCTCGGCGTTAACAAAACCAGCCTCTTCATTAACCTTGTACCATTATTCGCGATACTCTTCGCCTATCTGATACTGGGCGACCCAGTGACAATCGTCAACATCGTATCTGCAGCCATCATCATAACCGCGGTCATCTTGAACTCAAGGCTAAACTAGCACAGATTTCTATTAATTATCTGTTCAGTATCTTGATCATGTGCAGAGTATCATGCAGCTCCCCACTATACATCTCCTGAGTAGTATGCTGCTCCTGAAACCCACACCTCCTGAAAAGATGAACCGCTTTAGTATTGCTCGCAGCAACCCTGAGATGAATAGCGTGAAGACTCTGATCTGTAGCCTCCTTAACCAGCATAATCATCATAGCCGTGCCAAGTCCAGCGCTCTGATAATCTGGATGTATATGAATAGTGAGCTCACCGTTACGCTTCTTGGAGTCCTTCAGAATCTCACCGTATCCAACAATCTTTCCCTCATGCACTATTACTAGGCTGATGTAATAATCCGGAAAACTGAACTTGTCATCAATCTGATGAAGCGTAGGAGCCTCGGACCATCTAAGGGCATTCTCAGACATGGAGTCATAGAACTCTGCCAATTTCTTCTTATCTGCAGGCGTCAGAGCCATTATTTGGATCTCTCTGCCATCGTTGAGGGTGTACGTCTTCTGCTCCATACCACCATTGTTAGGGTTCAGTTACAGTATAATGTTTTTGGGCAGCAAAAATTACGCATCGGATAGCTGCAGAGATTCTTCATAGTTTATGGCTTAATTCTGTAATGATTCTGAAATTCGCTTATAACCAGAAAACTGTCTCATCTGTTTGAAAGACCATGACTGAACAACTGCATGATGAGGTAAAAACGCAGCCAGTTTACTTTGGGTCCACCTCCCATCAGGCATGTACTGGTCCAGAACTGGGCAACCCCAGTGAGAACCATCGCGCTTGGAACCATCCTGAGCACTGCGTGTATCGTGGCATCACCTGCCTACTGTGTAGCGTACATCTCGATACTAGTATCCATATGTTTGCTCACTGCCGTCACTCAAGTATGCCTCGGATTAATCCATGCCATAAGTTAGGAGAATTAGTTCTCAAGCTCCTCAACAAGCAGCGGCAGGAAGGTGCCGACATCAGTGACTAAACCCACTGCTTGACTCGTACCCCTGTCACTCAGCTTGGTAACCACGGCTGGGTTGATGTCAACGCAGACGATCTTCACCTTGCTTGAGAGCATGTTACCAACAGCTATGCTGTGCAGCGTAGAAGCCAGCATTATCACAAAGTCGGCGTCCCTCACCTGTTCCCTGTACTGCCTCTGAGCCTCGTTACTGCACTTCACCACCTCGGGAATGGGTCCATCATCCCTGATGCTGCCGGCTAACACAAAGGGCACATCGTGTTTGATGAGCTGATAGAATATGCCCTTGGTCAGCTTACCGCTCCTGACAAGCTCCTTTATGGAGCCCGCTTTCAGCACTTGGTTTATCGCCGCGATGTGGTTCCTAGGGTTAACCACCCTACTATGCTGAAGGTCTACACCGAGGGATGTGCCAAACATCGCGTACTCCATATCGTGAACAGCCAAAGCGTTCCCAGATAGTAACGAATCAACATAGCCAAGCTCAATCATCCTCGCCAGATAAGGAGCCGCACCGGTGTGAATAACAGCTGGACCAGCAACAACAACGATCTTACCGCCATTCTTTGCTTGCTCCTTGAAGCTACGCGCTATCTCACGTATCAGCGATGTAGCTGGTCTCTCTGATGAGACATCGCTGTTCATGAACTCGAATACGCCTACTCCCTCACGTGGACGCTCCGGGTGCTTTATCATGATGCCCTTCTCGCCGACGACAATCAGGTCTCCCTTCTTCACTGCGCTGATGGGCTTACAGTATGCCCTATGGTTCATGGGCTCGATGATGATCTGCTTATCCATCATCAAGTCCTCCACCTCAACCCACTCTCCGCCAAGATACACCCAAGTAGGGTGATGCGTGGTGCAGTAGAAATCATCGGGCAACATCATGTCACCTGGTGACGCCTCATACTCAACCTCAGGGGTCTCAGGGAGCATCGCCCCCAGACGCAGAACCTCTCTGATTATCTTATCTAGATGCTCCTGCGAGTCTCCGTTTATCTGGATCTTCGTGGAGCTGTAGTCGTTTTTTCTTCTCCCAACATTGAACTCAAGGAACTCAAAATCACCTTGCAGATCCATAATTGTGTCTAGGATCTTGCTTAGAATCATAGAATCTATGAGGTGGCCTTCAACTTCAATGACTTGGGAGAAACCTTCTTCGTTATTAGATCGGAAGACTATCCCTTGCCAACTTCTTCACCGAGGATTAACCCAATAGAAGGAGAGAAAATAAAGGTTTGTGCCCAAACAAGTCGCTACGTTGGATGTGATGACTGTTCCAATAGAGATTACAAGGTAGTGTTAGAGGGATATCTCCATCACTATGAATGGACTGGGCTCCATCCTGAACCCGTAACCCAGCAGAGACTCCTCGATACCGACTTTATCCTCCAAATAGAGGCAGCGCATCGTTTGAACTCCTTTATCTGCTCCCTTTACCTGTGCGAACTCCAAGCACTTTTCTGAGTCTCCATCGAATAATCCGATGTGAAGCTGCTGATCCTCCATGAACCGGGCACCCATTACGATTATGCTCCCCGTCACTGTGTCTCTGTAAACCATTCCTTTCTCCGTAAGCCACTTGCACAGCGCTGGACTCCACTTGTAGAACGTGCGGTTCATCACCATCCAGCCACCCCATTTTTCTCCGAGAGGCATCAATAGCTTCGTCGCCGTATCAGTGTCGGTAATCTTCTGGAAGTCTGTGTTCAGCTCCACCTCAATGGGCTTACAGTCTATAAGAGTACCATGGAATGTACCGGCCAAGCTTAAACCGTATCTTCTAGCGAGACCCGCTGAGACAACGTTCTTAATGCCAGTATACATTCTCATGGTTTTAACGCCCTTCTCCTCACTGAGCCTCAGCCAGTGCTCGTATAGACGCTTCCCCAATCCTATACCCTGTCTCTGTGGTACCACTCTGAGCGTCTCAAGCCACGCTGAGCCATCGGGGAGTATACTGTATTTTCCACACGCCACTAATTCTCCATCCACCTCCTCCACGCTCCAGTCTCCATCGGTATCGTTGATGAAGAGATCCCAGACATGTGGTACATAGCTGAGGGTGGGCGTTGATAGTGATTCTACCCAGATTACCTTCTCCAAGTCATCTGGTCTTGCTTTTCGTAGTTTGATATCCATGGCTATTCACTGAATACCCTATTTGTTTCCAGTGGCATTATTTCACAGTTTCCAGACGGAGCCTCAGCGAATAACACAGTTTAAACCTGTGGTTATAGCAAACATTATAAAGAATAATTGCGATACTAATAACAAGCCTCGAGAAAAGTGACGAAGATCATTGTCCGTTGCCGAAAGGCAACTCGTTACACGAGGATTCTTTTTTAAAACATACCTATTCTGGCAGTGGGATCCTTGGGCTAACAATGACAGGTACGTCTATCAGCAATGGGCCTACCTTCACAGGAAAAGGCCAAGGAAGAGGACCTTTATGGAGACAGACTCCGTCTCCCTTCTCAAATAACTCGATCTGCATAGCCACGATGGTTGAATTAACGCTAAGATATAGTGCTATAGAGCCGAGGAGCGATGTAAACTGGTTTAACTGCAGCCCTATGCCTCCCGCTATGGCTGCAAACGCAGATTCCCCTGCAATCCCCATCAGTTGTTGACCAAGAACCCCGACATCGATATGCTGATCCTTGATTATATCACCAGAGAGAGGTGACAGACCCCCGAGGGCTGTCTTGAGTTTGACTGCACATTCATGCTCGATGCATACATGCACCGCTATTGGAATCGACTGAATGGCTGTCGCCCACTCCCCTATTAGGGGTAGTTCTTTGAACTCTGTGAAGCCCCACTTGCCCGCCATAAGGCAGTCGATCGTGTCTTTGTATTTCTCCATCAATCCAAGTGTATCAGATTGTATCATGGGTCATCTATGTGAAAGATGGAATAAAAATCGATAGAAATAGAATCAAATTTTCCTAGCTGCAAGCAATAAAACAGCGGCAATAATCAAGCCGATAATCGCCATCACCCTCAACCTGTCGATGTCAGAAAACGCCTCAGATATAGTTCCACCCACATACTCTGGCGGCTTTTCCCTTATCTCACAGGTTGCATCACTGCTTGCTTCTACTTCCAAGCCCAGTGGGTCCGTGCCTATGGCGTTGGCGATATTATAGTATGTTCCAGCACTCACATTCAGCAACATACTTTCTCCAGTTCGCATCTCACCGGCATCCAAGGCTATTGGGCCTAATATCAAGAGTGACAGTGTTTCATCATATACCATTACGTCGCTTAACTGGGTGTCCCCAGTGTTCTCAACCTTGTAACTGTATGTGATATTGGATGGCTCTACCGTGGATGATCTGCTGCATGTCTTTGTGAGTTTGATGGCTGGATGGATTACCTGTGTGCTGCAGTTGTCGTTCTTCTTGATGTATATGTTGTGAGGCGACTCCGTCACATATACAACAGTGTTATTGACATATCTCGTGATGACCGCCTCATCGTCCACAACTGGTATAGATATATTCACAGTATGAACACCATCTACGCTCCCAATGACCCCATACCATGTTATCTCGCCGGGCACAGAGTCATCGAGCTTCCCACTTGAAGCCGTTGCTCCACCCAAGTAGTTTACGTCTCCAAGAGTATCCCGTACAGTCATGTTGATGGTGTCTTCATGACCCAGATTGGTGAGCATTATACTGTACATGATGGGGTCTCCCTCATGTATTGGGCCAGCGGTGCACTCCTTATCTATATTCAGGGGCTTTGCGCATGGTCTGGTTTTACGCCGGC